>JALSZC010000291.1 GCA_027059605.1 Ghiorsea sp.
CTACAGAGTATGACACGCCGTGCTGTACCCGCACATGTATTATCCAAAATAGGTTGAAAAGCCCCTGTTACCAAATCGGATACTGTGGAAGTAGAGGCCTTATTGCGCAACATACTTTTGGGAGCCATGATAATGAGCGGCTTGCGCACATGATGTTTGTATTGCCGCCTTAAGAGGTGAAACATTTGTGCTGGTGTGGTTGGATAAACCACTTGCATATTATCATTGGAACACAGTTGTAAGAATCGCTCTAACCTTGCCGATGAATGCTCGGCTCCTTGCCCTTCGTAGCCGTGTGGCAACCATAATACCAAACCAGACATGCGATTCCATTTGGATTCACCAGCCGCAACAAATTGGTCAATCACCACCTGCGCCATATTTGCAAAATCACCATATTGTGCTTCCCAAATCACCAACGCACGAGGTTCGGCAACAGAATAACCATATTCATAAGCCATCACTGCCATTTCAGACAACATGCTATCGACCACCAAAAAGCGAGACAGTGTGCCATTGGTCATGGTCTTTAAAGGCATAAAACCTTTACCTGTTTGTTGATCATACACAATGGCATGTCTATGGAAAAATGTACCCCGCCCTGAATCTTGCCCAGCAAGGCGAACCCAACCACCTTCATCAAGCAAGGATGCATAAGCCATCATTTCAGCACAACCCCAATCCATAGGCATATCATCATGAATCATACGGATACGATTATCATAAATTTTCTTCACTTTAGGGTGCAGTTGAAAGGACTCTGGTACTTGCACAGCACGTTTCACCAGTGCTTTAAGCTTATCTTCAGATACCGTGGTATCAGGCTCTTCATGACTATGTTTAACAAAACCCTCCCAACGCCCATGCAGGCTGTTTTCATGTTTGGGAGCTTGTTGCGGTGAAGCCATATTATTTTTGCGCACACTGTCTAAACATTCGCGAAACATTTTAGCTGTTTTGATAGATTCTTCTTCGCTTTGAATGCCTTCATTCGCTAGTTTTTGGCGATAAATCGTCTGCACGGTAGGATGCTTTTTGATGCGCTGGTACATTTTTGGCTGCGTAACTTCAGGGGCATCAGCCTCATTATGCCCAAGCCTGCGGTAACAAACCAAATCAATCACCACATCACTGCGGAATTGATGGCGATAATCCATAGCGAGTTCCATTGCCATGCAGCAGGCTTCTGGGTCATCACCATTCACATGCAATACAGGTGCTTGCACCAATTTGGCAACATCGGTGCAATAAAAAGTAGAGCGTGCATCAAAAGGGTTGGTGGTAAAGCCAATTTGATTATTGACCACGATATGAATCGTACCACCTGTTCTGTAACCCGATAAATCACCAAGATTTAAGGATTCGGCAACCACACCTTGCCCTGCAAATGCAGCATCGCCATGAACAAGAACCCCCATCACCTCACGCCTTGCATTATCTTTACGCCTACATTGCCGTGCACGAACACTGCCCAACACAACGGGTGAAATAATTTCCAAATGGGATGGGTTAAAACCCAAAGATAGGTGAACTGTGCCGCTATCCGTACTAATATCTGAGGAAAATCCCATATGATACTTCACATCACCCGCACCACTTTCAGTATCAACAAACTGATTACCTTCAAATTCAGCGAAAATATCACTTAGTGATTTACCCAAAATATTGGCAAGCACATTTAAACGACCACGATGCGCCATACCCATAATAATTTCTTTTACTCCTTTATTGCCAGCACGTTGAATCAAGCTGTCCAACATAGGAATCAGGCTTTCACCACCTTCAAGAGAAAAGCGTTTTTGCCCTGTATATCGGGTGTGTAAGAAACGTTCAAATTCTTCTGCCTTCA
>JALSZC010000292.1 GCA_027059605.1 Ghiorsea sp.
AGACATGTGCTACAAGCAGTGCTTCCAACACTGTCACTGCAGCTTCATGTACCTCTGCAACAAGCTCTATCCACATGGTTTGTGGTGCTGTTGTGCTCCAACCCAAGTATAACTGTAAACCTGTCGCCGCCATCACCAAAGAAAACAACAAGATAAAACCATGCACACTTCGGGCAACGACTTCTCCATCTTTGGAAGCTGCTAACTTAAGCTTCATCCAGCTTGATAACTGACTTTGTACTTCATCTTTCAATGCTTGCCGCCCATCCGCAAACAACCACGGGAATAATTGTCGCCAATTGGCACCAGGTAATGAAGTCATCGCCAATAATAAACGTAACACAAGCAACCCACCAATCACCAAGCCTAATATTTCATGCACTTGGAAACCCAATGTTTCTTCAACGGATCCCATGCCATGCTCTGCTTCATGCGCAAAGGCTGAGCTTATCCATGTTGATGCTTCATGCTCACCCTCTACTTCGGGTACATCCATCAATGTGCCTACAACAAGCTGAGCGAGCATACAAAATGCAAATATTGAGTGAAAAATACGAATCGGTTTGGCATAAGCTACATCGGACATATTATTTACCTGCCAACTGATTCATACGCAAACGCAATGCATTGAGTTTAATAAAACCATCTGCATCTTGTTGGTTATAAGCACCTTCATCATCTTCAAAGGTACATAAACGTTCATCAAACAATGAATTATCCGAGCGACGACCCAACACCATCACATTGCCTTTATACAGCTTCAGCCGAACATCACCATTCACAGTGGCTTGTGAGGCATCTATGGCTGATTGCATCATACGTGTTTCAGGGGCAAACCAATAACCATTGTAAATCAGTTTAGCATATCGTGGCATCAACTCATCTTTCAAATGTGCCGCTTCCCTATCCACTGTAATAGACTCAATCGCACGGTGCGCTTTAAGCATAATGGTGCCACCTGGTGTTTCATAACAACCACGCGACTTCATGCCCACATAACGATTTTCTACAATATCAATGCGACCAATGCCATGTTTATTACCCAAACGATTCAGTTCACGCAATACTTCCGCAGGGGTCATGGTTTTGCCATTGACAGCAACAATATCACCACCTTGATAAGTCAGCTCAATTTCTTCTGGGGTATCAGGCGCATTTTCAGGGGAAACTGACCAACGCCACATATCTTCACCTGGAGCTACCCAAGGGTCTTCCAAATCATAACCTTCGTAAGAAATGTGCAATAAATTGGCATCCATAGAATAAGGTGACTTGGAATTCTCACGTTTGCGCTCAATTTCAATACCGTGCTTGGCTGCATATGCCAGCATTTGCTCACGTGAAATCAAATTCCATTCACGCCATGGTGCAATCACTTTTACATCGGGTTTAAGCGCATAAAAACCAAGCTCAAAACGCACTTGGTCGTTGCCTTTACCCGTTGCACCATGCGATACCGCATCTGCACCTTCAATATTGGCAATTTCAATCATACGCTTGGAAATCAATGGGCGGGCAATGGATGTACCCAACAAATATTCGCCTTCGTAAATGGCATTGGCACGAAACATAGGGAATACAAAATCACGCACATATTCTTCGGTTAAATCATCAATATAAATCGCAGATGCGCCACAAGCTTCAGCTTTAGAACGCGCTTCTTCCACTTCTTCGCCCTGACCAATATCGGCAGTAAATGTCACTACTTCACATTGATAAGTGTCTTGCAACCACTTGAGGATAATCGAGGTGTCCAAACCACCAGAATAGGCTAATACGACTTTATTGACCGACATAAAAGAACTCCAATCTTATAAACTAACTTTTTAAACGCGGCGCAAGC
>JALSZC010000293.1 GCA_027059605.1 Ghiorsea sp.
ATAGGCTTGCTGGATCTTCAATGGTAAGAATCGGCATACCAGGTGCTGCTAAATCACCTTGGCTAAGACGTTTCTCTACTACTACACCAGCAACAGGTGAACGGACTTCAGCATAACTTAATTGGTTACTGGCTTGTTTCACTTGGGATTTGGCAACGGTATAACGCAGTTCAATCTTGGATAATTGCTGTTTGGATACAGCACCCGATTTAAAGAGTTCCTTATAACGATTTAAGTCGGCTTCTGCATCTGCCAAATCTGCTTTGGCTTGAATTAAAGCCTGTTTGGCATCAACAGGGTCAACACGTACCAAAATTTGCCCAGCTTTGACTTGATCGCCTTCACGCACAGTCAATTCACGGATATAACCCGATAAACGCGAGCTAATGGATACACGATGGTCAGAAGTTACGGTGCCACTGGTGGTATAATATGCGGGTACAGCTTGTTGGTGTACGACCATGGTTTGTGCTGTTGCCGTAGGATAGTTTGTAGTGACTTGTGTAGATTCATCTGAGCAAGCAGCAAGACTGGTCACGGCTGCAATTAAAGTGATGTATGTTAATTTCTGTTTGATGTTGTTCATTGAACTACCCCTTCATGTAATGTGCCCGCTGCCAGTAACAAAGCAGCTTTTGCAATCATATAATCATATTTGGCTTGAATTTGTGCGACTTTAGATGCATCAGCACGAGCTTGGGCATCGAGTAAGTCAGATGTTTTTTCTAAACCTTGCTTTTGACGCAATGATTTGATGCGCAAGGATTCTAGTGTTTGATTCAAAGCTTCTGTTTCGCTTTGCAAGCGTTGTTCAGCAATGTGCAATCCACGCCATGCTTGACGCACTTCATTGGCAATTTGTTGACGTTTATCTTCTAACTGTAAACTTGCCATAATACGTTTGGACTCTGCGGCACGTGTTTGTGCACTGTTGGAACCGCCTGCAAAAAGATTCATGGTTAAGTTAATACCTACTGTTGTATTATCATTTTTTAAACCAAAGGTGTCACTATTCCATTCTTGAGCAGCAATCAAATTGATATGCGGATAATAACCTGCTTGGGCTTGGCGTTTGCCTGCAGTGGCGGCTTCAACACTACTTTGCAATGCCAATAAGTCAGCACGGTTGGTATATGCTTGTGTTAAGAGTGTATCTATGCTTTCAGCCTGAAATTGAATAACAGGCTCCGCCAACACGGGTGCTTGTTTCGTATTTTTCATGCCTAAGACCAAGTGCAGATTTTCAAGGCTATCTTGATATTGTGCTTTGGCTTGAGCAAGCGCAACTTGATTGCGTAACACATAAACATGCGCATCCATGACATCACTTTCAATAGCAATACCACGTTTTTTCAAGGCTTGGGCATCATGCCAACGGTTTTTGGCAGCGCGTACAGCATGTTGCTGTGCTTCAACTTGTGCTAAAGCTTGGCGGGTTTGTACATAAGCAGCAATGGTTTGATAAATCATTTGTTGCTTGTGGAAATTAAATTGGTATGTGGATGCTTGGGCTTGCGATTGAGCAGCCGATCGCGCAGCCCAGTTTGCACCGCCAGCAAACAAGGGCATGGTTAAGTTAAGGCGGGTTAGATAGTTATTAATATAAGGTGGGTTGTTTAATAAAGTTGGATCAAAATCGGCAGCGGTTACACCTTGTTGCTGTAGTTTGGTGCCAAAGCTATTGAGTGGTGAATTGGTGCGAAATAAACCTGTAGATAGGTCTAAACGTGGCATAAGTTGCCCTGTGGCAGCATCAGCTTGTGCTTCAGCAGCTTGCACTTGTGCTTTAGCAACAGACAACATACGATTATGTTCAAGCGCAAAAGAAACACTATCTTTGAGCGATAGTGTATCGGCTGCATGACCAATGATTGGTGAGACACATATGAGTGCAAACCATGTCAGACGTTGGGTTATGGATGAGAAAGACACGTTTAACATCTCCTTTTACCTTCAAAATTGGATGGCGAAGTATAGTGTAGTTTAATATATTAGCAAGTTCTAATCTATATAGGTTAAGTCATATCATTTTTCAAGGGCTAGATTGTTTGCTCGACAGGTGATGGCTGTGTTCTTATGTTTCAGCCTATGCAAGTTTTACGTTCATTTGATGCTGCGAAAAAAGCAAGGCTTGATGGCTGTGCAATTACCATTGGCAATTTTGATGGGGTACATATGGGGCATCAGCAAGTGTTGGCGGAACTAAATGGTCATGCTGCTGCATTAGATGATGCAAAATCGGTGGTGATTACCTTTGAGCCGCATCCCCGTGCCTTTTTATTCCCAGAAGAAGCTCCACGGCGTTTATCGCATTTGCATGAGCGTTTGGAAGATTTAAAAAGTGCAGGTGTGGATGCTGTATTGTTGCTTCGTTTTGACCAAGCTTTGGCATCCATGAGCGCAGAAGATTTTATGCGACATATTTATAATAGCTTGGGTTTTAAGCACATTCATGTGGGGTATGATTTTGCCTTTGGTAAAGATAGGCAAGGGCAGGCGGATATGATGCGGGCACTTGGCGATGTACATGGGTTTACCGTAAGTGAAGCGTCAGCATTTGCTATGGATGGTGCAGTGGTATCGTCCAGTCGTATTCGTTCTGCCATTGAAGCGGCAGATTTTGACTTGGCGAATGATTTATTAGGTCGATGTTATTCGATTTCGGGCCGGGTTGGGCATGGTGAAAAACGTGGGCGTAAGATGGGCTTTCCTACTGCCAATATTCAAGTTAAAGATTTAACGCATCCACCCGTGGGTATTTATGCGGCGTGGTCGGAATATGATGGTAAGAAAGTGAAGTCTGCAGCGTACTTGGGTTACCGCCCTACATTTAACGGGCGTACATTGTTGCTAGAAACACACTTGCTGGACACCCAAGAAGACTTATATGGCAAACGCCTTAAAGTACATTTTGTCAAACGGATTCGTGAGGATAGAGCCTTTGTTTCTGCTGATGATTTGGCCTCACAAATTCAAGCCGATTGTGCCGAAGCGCATAAGATTTTGGATATTCATAGCCCTGTTACAAAAAAACGATAGGCTTGCGCCGCGTTTAAAAAGTTAGTTTATAAGATTGGAGTTCTTTTATGTCGGTCAATAAAGTCGTATTAGCCTATTCTGGTGGTTTGGACACCTCGATTATCCTCAAGTGGTTGCAAGACACTTACCAATGTGAAGTGGTGACATTTACTGCCGATATTGGTCAGGGCGAAGAAGTGGAAGAGGCACGTTCTAAAGCGGAAGCTTGCGGCGCATCTGCGATTTATATTGATGATTTAACTGAAGAATATGTGCGTGATTTTGTATTCCCTATGTTTCGCGCCAATGCCATTTACGAAGGCGAATATTTGTTGGGCACATCTATTGCCCGCCCATTGATTTCTAAACGTATGATTGAAATTGCTAATATTGAAGGTGCAGATGCGGTATCGCATGGTGCAACGGGTAAAGGCAACGACCAAGTACGTTTTGAGCTTGGTTTTTATGCGCTTAAACCCGATGTAAAAGTGATTGCACCATGGCGTGAATGGAATTTGATTTCACGTGAGCAAATGCTGGCGTATGCAGCCAAGCACGGTATTGAAATTGAGCGCAAACGTGAAAATTCCAAGTCACCGTATTCTATGGATGCCAACTTATTGCACATTTCTTACGAAGGTTATGATTTGGAAGACCCATGGGTAGCTCCAGGTGAAGATATGTGGCGTTGGTCAGTTTCCCCTGAAAATGCACCTGATACCCCAGAGGAAATTGAGCTGACTTATCAAGGTGGTGATATTATTGCTGTCAATGGCAAAACCATGACCCCTGCAGAAGTATTACGTGAATTGAATCGTTTGGGTAATAAACATGGTATTGGTCGCATAGATATTGTGGAAAATCGTTATGTGGGTATGAAGTCGCGTGGTTGTTATGAAACACCAGGTGGCACCATTATGCTTAAAGCGCACCGTGCGATTGAGTCCATTACAGTGGACAGGGAAGCGGCACATTTGAAAGATGAGTTGATGCCACGATATGCTAAACTGATTTACAATGGTTATTGGTTTGCCCCAGAAACACGTATGATGCAATCAGCTATTGATGCATCCCAAGCTACCGTGAATGGTGATGTTCGGCTGAAACTATATAAAGGCAATGTGATGGTGTTGGGTCGTCGCTCGGGTAATTCATTGTTTGATGAACGTTTATGTACCTTTGAAGATGATGAAGGCGCTTATAACCAACAAGATGCAGATGGTTTTATTAAACTCAATGCATTGCGTTTGCGCATGAATCAGTTGGCAGGTAAATAATATGTCCGATGTAGCTTATTCCAAACCGATTCGTGTTTTTCACTCGATATTTGCATTTTGTATGCTCACTCAGCTTGCTGTGGGCACATTGATGGACGTACCCGAAGTAGAGGGTGAGCATGAAGCATCAACATGGATAACCTCAGCCTTTGCGCATGAAGCAGAGCATGGCATGGGATCCGTTGAAGAAACATTGGGTTTCCAAGTGCATGAAATATTAGGCTTAGTGATTGGTGGGTTGCTTGTGTTGCGTTTATTATTGGCGATGACTTCATTACCTGGTGCCAATTGGCGTAAATTATTTCCGTGGTTGTTTGCGGATGGGCGGCAAGCATTGAAAGATGAAGTACAAAGCCAGTTATCAAGTTGGATGAAGTTTAAGCTAGCAGCACCTGAAGATGGCGAAGTCGTTGCCCGAAGTGTGCATGGTTTTATCTTGTTGTTTTCTTTGGTGATGGCAGCGACAGGTTTACAGTTATACTTGGGTTGGAGCACAACAGCACCACAAACCATGTGGATAGAGCTTGTTGCAGAGGTACATGAAGCTGCAGTGACAGTGTTGGAAGCACTGCTTGTAGCACATGTCTTGGCTGTGATATTGCATCAAATGCAAGGGCATCATATTCTTGCGAGGATTAAGCCTTAACGTTTATTTAAGAGCAGTAAAATCTTATTAAATGTTTGTTTATGCTCACCCAGTGTTCCAAATATTTCTCTATCAACAGATTCAATCGCTAAGATTGTTTGGGGCATGATAATAAGTGATTTCTTTGTTAAGGATAAGGCTTTGATGCGCGCATCCTTTTTGCTTTGATTGCGCTTAACTAAGCCGCGTTCTTCCAATTGGCGCACAGCTTTAGAAAATGCCATTTTATCAATGCTCATAAGTTGTGTCACTTGTGCTTGAGAAGGTTGAATGCCTTGCTCTTCAAACCAAGCAATGGATGCCATCATGACAAACTGAGTGTGAGTGATATGATAAGGTTCTAGGGCTTTATGAACCCGTTTTTGCCACTGTTGGTGTAGCTTCCAAAATTGAAAACCAACACTTTCTTGCGGTGTTTGTATATCAAAAATGCTCATGACTTTATTCCTTAGATATGATTTTCACACTGGTTTTTTAAGCTTTGAAGTGCGATTGGTAAACCTTTTTTGATATTCTTGCCTATAAGTTTACCAAAAAGGGGGCTAAGCAGACCATTGAAGTGAACAGTATGTGTAACTTGGGTACTATCTATTGTGGATTCAAGCTTGTGTTCAAACACCAATTTACACAATGGAAGTGCACTTTCTGTTGTAAAAGATTGATTGAGCGTTACTTCTGTAAGGGTAAATGTGCTTTGTGGACCATGTGTTGGCTGCAATATACCACGTGTACCCACGATAAAAGCACCATCTAGGCTTGCACTTTGAACATCACTATCCCATGTATGCCAGTTTTCAACGTCTTGATACTGCTTAAAAATATTACTTGCTGATGTATTTATAATGATTTTTGACTGAAACTGCATACTTTTTACCTCACGAAGAGAGAAAGGTAAAGTAGTTTACTAGCAACGTCAAATATTATTCCTTTAACATCTGTTGAATAGCATAACCCGCCGCCATAAAACCAAAAATATTAGGTAAATAAGAAATCGTACCATTGGTAGCGCGAGGTCTGGCATCAGGTTCACCTGGAATAGGCTCATGAGGCAAGGCATTGATGGCGGGTTCGGATGAGAAGACTACAGGGTAATTCAAATCACCACCCAGTTTCCGCAAATGACCACGTAATGCTCTGGCAAGTCCGCAGGTGTGCGTTTTTTTTAGCGTGGTAACTTTAACTTTGGTGACATCAGTACGACCACCAGCGCCAAGTGCTGTAATTACAGGGATACCTGCTTGTTGGCAGGCATAAACCAGTGCTGCTTTGCAAACAATAGAATCAATGCAATCGAGCACATAATCGGGTTTATAAAATGCGAGTAATTCATCTACATTTTCAGGGTGAATAAAATCATCATGAATATTCACGGTTGTATCAGGGTTGATATTGGCAATGCGTTCTGCAGCAATCGCTGTTTTTTTATCGCCAATATTGGACTGTAGGGCAATCAATTGGCGGTTCAGGTTGGACAGACCCACGGTGTCATGGTCAATCAATGTGATGTGACCAATACCAATTCGAGCAATGGCTTCTGTGGCAGCACCGCCCACACCACCTAGTCCAATAATCATCACATGTTTATTCATAATACTTTGTAGCCCTTGCTCACCAATGAGGATGTGGGTACGTTCATGTAGTATATTGGATGTTGGGCTCATAAGTTAAATAGTTCCTGTGTATTTTGACTGCAAATGTTTAAAATGTCTTCGGGTTGTTGTCGGCGAAGCTTAGCCACGATATTGGCAACCAACATCATTTCTTTGGGTTCATTACGGGCATGTTTACCCAAACCATCGGGTGAATCAGTTTCTAATAAGATAGATGTTAGGGGTAATTGGGTGACCAAATCTTTTGTTTTGCTTGGGTTTGCGCGAATAAGGCGTGTACCAATGGCAATATGAAAGCCTAGTTTGATGAATACTTGAGCTTGTTGCAAACTGCCTGAGAAACCGTGAATCACACCGCGTGTTTTGGGATGTTTTTTTAAGCATGATGCAACCTTGTCGCTAGCTTTCACACTATGGATAATCAAGGGCAAATCGTGCTTTTCTGCCAGTGCCAATTGGGCTTCAAACCACCATAATTGAGTGTCTTGTTTGGGTTTATTGGGCATAAAATCTAGTCCACATTCGCCAACAGCAATGGCATTGTCCAATAAATCATCCAACTGTTCCAAATGTGCTTCTTCATGCAAATCACAAAACCAAGGGTGTACACCATAAGCATGAAAGGTATTGCTATGTTCTGTTTGGATGCGTTGTTGCTCTTCCCATTGGTGGAAACCAACGCTAGGTACAATGAATTGTTGGATGCCAATATCATGGGCTTGTTGCAATACTTGGGGTAAATCATGGCGAAAACTCACATGATCAAGGTGGCAGTGGCTATCTA
>JALSZC010000294.1 GCA_027059605.1 Ghiorsea sp.
TTATATGAAGGGCGAATCGCCTGTGGGCGATTGCTGAATATTTTAATCGTAGGTGGTGTTGTGCCAATTTGTGATGCATATTTTAAACGCACAACTGCACCACTATCACTGGGTGCATACTGTTTTTGCTCGGCAGCAATCATCCAGCGATTCAACTCGCCCGTACCAATCTCAGTACCATTGGCAAGACCCGCATCCACAGCATGTTTTAATAATTTCTTCACACCTTTTTTGTGCTTGGCAGCAATACGGAACACAGGAATATCAGGCAGACCACGCATTCTAAAGTCCAAACGCTCAACATAATATTTCCAGTCATCATCGCTAAGCAAGTCCACTTTATTCACTGCAACAATAAGAGCGCATCCCTCTTCCTGAGCCAAGTGCATCAAGCGCATATCTTGCTCAACAATACCTTCAGCACCATCCAAAACCATGACCGCAACATCTGCTCGCCTAAAAGCTTGCACTGCTTTAACCCGCGCCACAAATTCAATCACATCATTGATACGTCCTGATTTGCGTTGTCCCGCCGTATCCACCAAACGGATAAAGTTATCTCCATACGGCATGTCCGTATCAATAGCGTCTCGCGTAGTTCCTGCAATAGGACTGACCACCATTCTATCTTTACCCAACCATGCGTTAATCAAGGTTGATTTACCCACATTCGGTCGTCCAATCACCGTAACACGCGCCAAAGGTTTTTCATCACTGATAGGGTCTTGAATATCATACTTGGGAATCGTTTTCGCAATCAAAGCACACAAACTTTGCATGCCATGCCCGTGCGCTGCGGAGACAGGTTGCGGCTCACCCATGCCAATCGCAAAAAACTCAGAAGCAAGCCCTGCATTTTCCGCTTTGTTTACTGTTAAAATAACGGGGATATTTGACTTACGTAATTTCTGTGCCAGTGCATGGTCTATAGGTGTTGGCCCTGCAATCGCATCCACGGCAAACAACACCACATCGGCAATTTCAAGTGCAGCTTCCACTTGGCTATCAATGGCACCTTGCATTTCACCATGTTGTGATTCACCAATGCCTCCAGTATCCACTAATACGCATGGCTCTCCGCCAATCACACACTCGGTTTCCAGTCGGTCAACGGTAACACCAGGTCTATCACCAACAATCGCTTTTCTCTGTTTAATAATACGATTAAATAATGTTGATTTGCCTACATTTGGGCGACCTACAATAGCAATAACTGGCAATTGATGTCCCATTATGGTGTCACCATTACCATTTCACCGCGTTCTGTACGCAGCAACAAGCCATTAGGTGTCAATAAAGGTTCGCGTGAAATATAACCTGACAAAACGGTTTGTGCTTTCACATTACCTTGCAAATCCAATTGGTATATAGTGCCATGATTGTTTGCCACCCATAACGCATCTTGCCAAAACACTGACCCCAACAACCCTGTGGCAGATATTTTCTTACTCCACAAACGATTACCTTTCTCAATATCATAAGCATGCACATAACCTGTGCTGTCTGCCATATATAACACTTTATCAACAAGCACCGGGGAAGACCGCAATGAAATGGGTAAATTCAATAGCAACGAGCCATCTGCTGCTGAAATGACCTGCAAGTCACCTTGAAAAAGTGGTGCTAGCAACACATCACTGTTTACTTCGCCATCCAAATGCAATTGCGGCAAGAAAACGGGTGCCGACAAAGGTGTTTTAATGTCAGAAAGTGATGCTGACTCACTTGAGAGCAACAACTGGTTTTTCCACAATAAATCACCGTTAGCAGCCTTTAAAGCAATCGCATCACCATTGTTTAATAATGCATAGATATACGAACCTCGCACCAAGGGTGAAG
>JALSZC010000295.1 GCA_027059605.1 Ghiorsea sp.
TAACTATCTTTAACCCTATAAACATATCTATGGGGTATAAAGTGGGGTATGCAAATATTAAAATGTTTAGAAATCCTTATAAATGAATATTATATGGATAGTATGGGCAGTATGATGTAAGTTGTCTCTCGACAACTTAGCATGGCTCACGCTTAAAATGAAAGGCGGCTTCCTCTGGAGGTCGCCTTTTTTATTTATCTTTTGCCCATAATCCTGCAAAATCCAGCCATGAAATTAATCGCCAATCAACTACCCCCTTTTGACACATTAAACCCCAAGGAAAACATTGAAACACTTGAGCAAGTGTTGGCTGATGCCAAAGCAAACATTGATGCTTTAGCTGCACAAGATGAGCCGACTTGGCAAAGCCTGATGCTGCCCCTGGCGGAAATTGATGAATCTATTTCTCGGCTTTGGAGCCCTGTGTCTCATCTGCATTCGGTGTGTGATACCGAAGATATTCGCCCTGTATATGAGCAAGGTGTGCAAATGATGACCCAGTGGAGCACCTGGGTTGCAGGGCATCAAGGTTTATTCAAAGCCATTGAAACATTAAGCCAAAGCGAAGCCTTTGAAAGCCTGAGTGAAGCGCAGCAAACTGCCATCACCAATACCTTGCGTGATTTTAAGCTGGCTGGCTCTACACTCGAAGGTAAAGCCAAAAAACGCTTTGCTGAAATCAAAATGCGCCTTGCTGAATTGAGCACCTTATTTTCTCAGCATGTGCTCGATGCCACCAATGCCTTCACCCTTCTCATTGACGATAAAGACAAGCTAGCAGGCCTGCCCGAATCCATCATTGAAGGTGCGGCGCAACGCGCTAAAGAAAATAATAAACAAGGTTACTTATTTACCTTAGATATCCCATCTTACTTGCCCTTGATGCAATACTTGGATGACTCAAGCATCAGGCAAACCATGTATAAAGCTTATGTGAGCCGTGCATCTGAGGGCGATTTGGATAATACACCTGTGATTGATGAAATCCTTAGCTTAAAACAAGAAATGGCTGCCCTGCTCGGCTTTGAGCATTACGCAGCTTATTCGCTTGCCGACAAAATGGCAGAAAGTGTAGAGCAAGTGGCCTCATTTTTGCGCGATTTAGCCCAAAAATCGAAAGAAATGGCAAAAAATGACCTCAAAGAGCTGCAAAACTATGCCAAAACATCATTAAACATGGAAAAGCTAGAAGCGTGGGATATCCCCTATGTTTCCGAAAAGCTAAGGCAAGAGAAATACGCCATATCCCAAGATGAGCTCAAGCCTTGGTTTCCTGAAAGCTCCGTGAAACAAGGCATGTTTACCTTGGCTGAAAAGCTATATGGTATCTCTATTCAGCGCGGCTCTGCCCCTGTTTGGTATGATAGTGTGGAATATTATGAAGTGCGCGATAGCAGCGGCAATCTCAAAGCAGGTTTTTATCTCGACCCTTATGCCCGCAAAGGTAAACGTGGCGGCGCATGGATGGATGAAGCTTTGGTGGCATGGCGTTTCGCTAGTGGTGACTTGCAACATCCAGTCGCATATTTGGTGTGCAACTTTGATGCGCCTGTGGGTGATAAACCTGCGCTTTGGACACATGATGAAGTGATCACCCTATTCCATGAGTTTGGGCATGGCCTGCATCATATGATGACGGCTGTGGATGTGCGCGAAGTCTCGGGCATCAATGGTGTGCCTTGGGATGCCGTGGAATTACCTAGCCAATTTATGGAAAACTTCTGCTGGGAAAGAGAAGTGCTCGACCTGTTCGCCAAACATTATGAAACAGGTGAACCCTTGCCCCAAGACAAGTTTGAGAAAATGCGTGCTGCGAAAAATTTCCAGTCTGCCATGC
>JALSZC010000296.1 GCA_027059605.1 Ghiorsea sp.
CTTACCCATGAAGGCACAATGGTAGGTGTTCGCCTTGCAAGTGGTGAAGAAATTGAGGCATCATCTGTGATTTTAGCGATTGGGCATTCTGCCCGTGATACCTTTGAACATATGCAAGACATTGGTATCAAACTCGAAGCCAAAGATTTTGCCGTAGGTGTACGTACTGAACATGAGCAAGACTGGGTAGATAGTTGCCAGTTTGGTCAGGCTGCTCAACATCCCAAATTACATGCTGCTGAATACAGTTTAACCCATCAAGTACCTGATAAAAACATGGGGAAACGTGGTGTGTTTAGCTTTTGTATGTGCCCTGGTGGTTTGGTACTGCCCTCACCTACTGAAGTGGGTAAAATGGCTGTTAATGGCATGAGCAATGCCAAACGTTCAAGCTCTTTTGCCAATTCAGGTATCGTGGTGCAGGTCACCCCGAAAGATATTACGAAACACGGTCTAGGTGATGACCCATTGTGTGGCATACGTTTACAGCGTGAACTAGAAGAAAAAACATTTATGGCAACCACGCAAGCCTATGCAGCCCCTGCCATGAAAATCACAGATTTCATCAAAAATAAACCCAGTGGAACATTGGCAAACTCACGCTTTAAGCCTGCCGTTGAAGCTGCGGATATTCGCGAAATATTACCTACATGGTTAAGCAATCCATTATCGGAAGGGCTGCAAGCCTTTGACCGAAAAATGCATGGTTTTGTCTCCGAACATGCCAATATGTTAGCTGTAGAGTCGCGCACCAGCTCTCCTGTGCGTATTACCCGCGATAAAAGCCTGCAATCTATATCTTTGCGTGGTTTATACCCAGTGGGTGAAGGTGCTGGTTATGCAGGAGGCATTGTTAGTGCTGCGGTTGATGGTTTAAAGGCTGCTGCCACTATTATACAAATATCATGACTTATCATTAAGTGCTGCTTTAAGCATCAGTTGCACAATTTTGTGCGATAGGTTACATTTATTCTTGGTCTTGGATGAAACCATATTGTGCATTTGAAGCAACTATGGTTGTAATGACTGGGGAGAAAGAATCATGGCGAAGCACAATAAACATCATGTGGTAAAGGAAATAAAACCCAATCAACCTAACCAAGCAGATGAAATTCAGCAAGCTTTAGAGCACGACTCAACCATAGAAATGATTGCCAATGGTGAAACTGCAATATTACCTACCCTTGCTGCCAAACGTTCTTCAAACAAGCTCGATACCACACCTATCAACTTCGATAAAATCATTGAAGACGTTGCCAATGTGATTGCAACCACGCCTGACCAATACAAATGTATTATGTTTACAGACTTAGTCGGCTCCACCCAATACAAACGTGAAATGGGGCATACCAAAGGTTTTATGCGTAATCGTATGTTTTGTGATATTTGTGAACAAGCCATTGAACGCAACAGTGGTGTAGTGGTCAAACGTTTAGGAGATGGTGTGATGGCTGTATTTGAAACGGCTATTGATGCTGTGCTTGCTGCTATGCTGATGACCAGTAGTTTGGATAGTGAACGTAAGAAGCTAAAAAAAATCGTAGGTAGAATGGATTGCCGCATTGGTATTACTTGCGGTTATGTGAAAGAAATTCCTGGACCAAGTGTGGATTACATCGGGCATGCCATGGATAAAGGTGCAAGAATTGAAGGTATTGCTCGTACCAATCAAGTATTGATTGATGAAATTGTTTACGGGCTCATTCACACTAAAATACGAGATTACTCCGATGATATTGTCATTGGTCCACCACGTAACCTCACTCTTAAAGGCGTAGGTGTAAGCACGTTATATGAAGTATCACCCAAAGGTCGTGGGTTGGTTGG
>JALSZC010000297.1 GCA_027059605.1 Ghiorsea sp.
TGCCTTGTTTAGCAGTATTGACATAACCCGTTGTGGTTAATGTTGCATATGGGTCATCTAGCGTAGCTCCAGCATCTATATAAAGTGTGCCTGAGTTTATTGAAACAACTGCAGTACCGTTTAATGTAATGATAGGTGCAGTTGTATCTGGTGCTGCAACCACACTAACCACGCGTAATACTTGCGAGGCTTTATTACCTGCAGCATCTGAAACATCATAAGTAATCGTATAAAAACCTGGTGTTTTCATATCTACGTTATTTGAAACTTGAATTTTAGAGGAAATATCACCATCAATATTTGATAAAGCAGCCGCACCAGGGTCAATAAATGAGGTGTTTTGAACAACTGTCATCTGGTTGGAGCCATTTAAAGTAATCACTGGTTTTTTTGCAGCATCTTGGATAGCGGTAATATCTGTTGCAATCGTTGCTGTAGAAATAGTATTCGCATTTGTATTGGCTAAAGCTGTGGTTGGATCGAATGTTGAAGCGGGAACCATATCAACTTGCAGTGCAATATTATTTAATTCAGCCAAAACTTGGTCAACAATCAAAGTTACAATGTCATTAACCGTAGTGTTTACGCCTGCTGCATTGGCTGCTGTTTCTACTGCTGCAATATTGTTTTTTACTGCTTGTGCAGATACTCGTGCAATACTATGAACGCGTTCATAATCAGCTGCATTTACGGTACCTGTATTTTTTGCTGCTACGTAATCGCTTAATAAATCAACATTAGAGCCTGTTAAGCCAATTTTAGCTTTTACATTGGCCTCAGCACTGGCAACAGTTAAACTAGCATCCTTATCCATTTGACTCTTAATAAGCGTAGTCATCGGACTTACTACGACTAATGTACCTTGTGCAACTGGCGGCGCACTCATCACAAACCTTTGTCCAATGGCTTTACCTGTGTCTGCATCAATAGCTGTTGCGGGAACATCCACAACAACGGAGGCACCAGATACAGCTTGCTCGGCTGTAATGGATAAATTATAAGAACCATCCGCTTTTGTGATTGCCGAAGGCTCTCCTGCATCCAATGAACCATTTCCATTCAAGTCTAAGAAAGCCGTTGCACCTTCGAGATATCCATCAACAACAACGCCAGTAAGCGAAACTGCAGTTGGGTTTGAGGTGCTAGGTGTAGTGCTTGTTGCCCCCCCACTGCCACTACTTCCTCCACAACTGGTCAAAACCAAGCCTGTACATACTATTGCTGCCTTAAATATACTTTGGATACTCATGCTGCCCCCCTAACTTTTTTAATATTAACATAGGATTAAATAAACTTAATATAGGGAGGGAAAGTAGCTTGCAGTTGTAATATGTCAAGAAAGCTTACAAATTAACTGTAAGTCTCCTCTTTGAAGGCGGCTAAGGTAAAAAATACCGCAGGTTAGGCTTATAGGGGAAGCTCCGAACAAGTCATTAATTCGTGTTTTTCGCCCAGAATATCCAAAATCGTTGTTGTGTATTTGAGTGAGCAATAGCCTTGCCATCACTTGCAATCCACGCCTAGATTTTGAATATTTTGAATCACAATCTACTTTATCCAGACTTATTTAGAGCTTCCTAAGCTTTAATTTCTTACTATTAATTATTGCGCCAGACCTTTCACTTTCTTATGCGCTGGTTTTGATATACGCTACAGGCTAGCCGTGACATAAGGAGGCGACCTTGCCTGAATCACAAAGCAAACATATCACTATGACTTCCCACGATGAGGCTTTAGCTAAGCTTAAACAAGATATGCGGATAACCAACGGTGCTTCAATACCCGCTATGACAGCTAAACCACAATCCTCCTCCACAAAACAAG
>JALSZC010000298.1 GCA_027059605.1 Ghiorsea sp.
AAATCCATGTTCACTCCCCCTTACTTATCGTTTAAACCTTGGCGCACCACTTCAAACAATGCCACACCCGTTGCCACAGACACATTCAATGATTCAACTTTGCCCGGCATAGGTATTTTCACCAACTGGTCACAACTTTCACGCACCAACCTGCGCATACCTTCGCCTTCGGCACCCATCACCAAAGCATTTTTACCTGAAAAATTGATATCATGAATTAAAGTCTCAGCTTCACCAGCCAAACCTGAAACCCAAAAGCCAGCACCTTGCAGATCCTTCATGGCTCGTGCCAAATTGGTCACACGAAGCACCGGGATGCGTGCTAAAGCCCCACATGCCGATTTAGATACAATCGGTGAACTTAAATCTGCCGCATGATCTTTAGGAATCACCACACCAGAACAACCAGAAGCTTCCGCCGTACGAATACATGCCCCTAAATTATGTGGGTCAGTGACTTGGTCGAGAATAAGCACCAAAGCTTCATCTTGCCCTTCAACTTCACGCAGCCAGTCCTTAAAGTTCACCGCACCCTTGGGGGTTATTTTTGCCACCACACCTTGATGTGGCACACCATCAGACATACGTTCCAAGGCTTCCTTAGGCACAAAAGAAACCCGCACCTTAGCTTTACGCGCCAAATGAATCAGCTCATTCAATCGTGGGTGTGTCTTGCCTTTAAGCACCACCAGTTCATCAATACCTTCACCAACATCCAGCGCATGTTTAACGGCATGTATGCCTGCAATTGTACTCATGAATATTTATCCTTAAATGCTGCTATAAAATCATCCAACATATCATGTGGCAAATCATTAATACCTGCTGCTGCCTTGCGCCCACCGCCTGTGGGGAAAGCCATACATAATTCATCAGCACCTGTTTTATTGGATAATGGTGCTCGAACACTGACGCGGTAATTACCATTATCCATGACCGTCACCAAAGCGTGGGCTCTATCTTTATAAATTCTAGCCAAAGCATTACCATACACACCTGACACTCGGCGTGACCAAGCTTCATCAGGCATCATAAATGCCGCTACCTTTTCATCTAAAAACACCGCCTCAGATACTTCAGCCTTCTCCATATCATCGGCATAACCATTACTTAACACCTGATACGCAGGTGACTGCGCGATAAAATCAAAAGGGTTTTCAAAGGGTTTTATTTTTTCATACAATTCTTTTGGATGATAATACAAATCATCCAAAGTCACACCATAACCGTTGTAATTTAACAACGTACCCAAATGCTCAAGCTGGCTTAATTGTTCTTCATTCAAGTTTAACGGCTGTGCCGCATTTCTTGCTGAATCGAACAGGTTATCGCCAAATGCCGCTACCACTGCCCAAGGCAAATATGCACTTTCAAGGTAGTCATTAACCAATAAACTGGTGCAAACATTGGCATCGGTATTGATATGCGCTTCAAAATTTGGGTGTTTGGGTATCTCACCTGCAAAATGATGGTCGAAATAACGCACCTTAGCTCCAGCATCCAAAGCCGAAAGCAAAGCATCACGATTTTTATCCAGTGAAATATCCAGCACCGTAATTTCATCGCCCGCCTTAGCTTGCACCTGTTTAAGCAAAGCAATATCCCGCTTTACCCCCGTGACCAACTCCGAATCCACAGGGTTTGCCAATCGCAATTGGTGCAATGCACACAAACCATCAGCATCGCCATTAAACACATCAATATCATTCATTTACTGCCCCTTTTTGATTTTCTAACAACGAATGCATTTCTATACAAATTTCAAACATCATTATTCCACGCTGGTACAAGCACACAAAAAAACTTTCCATATTTTATCAGCATTTTAACAAAAACAAACATGATGTCATCTAAAATGGGTGATATACTCACGATATGGTAACAAAAGTTACTTGCATCACAGATTGAAATGATTTAGCAATTCGCTTACGATTTTAAACGAGGAGAGAAAAACCATGAAAAAAGTACTATTGATTGCTGCAGCTGTATCAGCTGTATCATTTGCAGGCATGAGCACAGCTACGGCTAGTGACCTAACTAAAAAATGTAAATCTTGCCATGCAGCATCTAAAGATAAAGTTGGTCCATCTTGGAAAAAAATCCAAGCAGCATATGGTGATGCAGCAACATTGGCATCAGTATTTGAAAGCGGTTTTGCAGTAGATGACCGCAAAGTTGCAGCAGCCGAACCTAAATTTAAGAAAAAAGCAAAAACAATGACTGGTCAATACAAAAACTTGATCAAAAAACAAGTTGGCAAAGGTAAATTCACTTATAACGAACTTGCAGAAGCAATTTTTGCAAAATAAGTTGGTTTAACATTCAGAGCTGTACTATTTAGTAATTATAGGGCAGCTCTGAACAGCCAACCTGTTGTACAACTCAAGAGTTAGAAGACCCATTAAAAGATAATGGCTTTATCATACATTATTTATCTTATAAAAATTAAGCTTCAAGTAGCAAATCAGCAAAGCTCTTAGAAGCCTTAACAAAACACTTTACACAACTTTCGTCACGTTACTTTTATATAACTAAACCGCAATCGGTGCGCGAATAGCTTCATGACACTCATAACCTTCTAGCGTAAAATCTTCATATTTAAAATCGAAGATATTTTTAATATCAGGGTTAAGTTTCATGGTGGGTAGTGGATATGGCTGGCGGGCAAGCTGTATTTCTACTTGTTCACTATGATTAGAATACAAATGCGCATCACCAAAGGTATGCACAAAGTCACCCACTTCCAAATCACACACTTGCGCAATCATCATGGTAAGCAAAGCGTATGATGCAATATTAAAAGGTACACCTAAGAAAATATCAGCACTGCGCTGGTAGAGTTGGCAGGATAACTTGCCGTCTGCCACATAAAATTGAAAAAACGCATGGCATGGTGCCAATGCCATTTTACCTTGCTCAACATTAGCTTGCGGCGAGATAGATTCATCAGGTAAGTCAGCCACATTCCAAGCCGAAACAATTAAACGCCTAGAGTTGGGTTTATCTTTGATTTGTTTAATCAATTCTGCGATTTGGTCAATGCTTTTGCCATCAGGCGTTGGCCAGTTGCGCCATTGATAGCCATAAACAGGGCCAAGCTCACCATCTTTTGCCCATTCATCCCAAATTTTTACGCCGTTTTCTTTTAAATACGCCGTATTTGTATCACCTGCAAGAAACCACAATAATTCATGGATAATCGACTTTAAATGCACCTTTTTCGTGGTCACCAATGGGAAGCCTTGGCTTAAGTCAAACCTAAGCTGCCTACCAAACACAGAGCGTGTTCCCGTACCTGTTCTGTCACCTTTAACCGTACCATTTTCATACACATCACGCATAAAATCCAAATATTGTTGCATAATCCCCTCGTCAGCCGATAAAATCACGGCTATGATGCCGACTTTTGTTAAAGGGTAAATAGTTTACCTACACAACAGAGGTGATTTTATGCGTTTTACTTTATTTTTCTTAGCTTTTATGGGCATGATGATGCCACAAACTGCCACATCCGAAATCTTGTCTGCTACTGACAAAATCGTTGAAAAGTTTATGGAACTCGACTTTGATGAATCTGAAGGCGTATCACTTGAAGAGTATGAAATGATGGTTTTACAACGCATGGGCGAACGCTTTTATGAAATGGACACCAATGATGACGATGAAGTATCCGCCGAAGAATACCGTGCCTTTTGGAAAGCCAAAAAAGCACAATACTATCGCCCTCGCCGCTAATCTACCGTATTAAACTAAAAAACATCTAAGGAACACACACATGACTGTTAAAACACGTTTTGCCCCATCTCCCACAGGTATGCTACATATCGGCGGCGCACGCACTGCCCTCTTTTCTTGGCTTTATGCCCGTCATTTTGGTGGTGCGTTTGTGCTTAGAATTGAAGATACTGATAAAGAACGCAGCACTGATGAAGCGACCCAAGTGATTCTTGATGGCATGAAATGGTTGGGTTTGGACTGGGATGGTGAACCCGTATTCCAAGGTGCGCGACAAGACAAACATATTGCGGCAGTCAATAAGCTTTTGGACGAAGGCAAAGCTTATAAATGTTATTGCAGCAAAGAACGCTTAGACAGCATGCGTGAAAAACAACGTATTGAAGGCAAAAAAGCCATGTATGATGGTACTTGTCGTCATTTAACTGAAGAACAAGATGCCCCCTTCGTCATTCGTTTTAAATCTCCTGAAGATGGTGAAACTTGGGTCAAAGATTTGGTACTTGGTGATGTATGCTTTCCCAATGAAGAAATTGATGATTTAATCATCATGCGTACTGATGGCACACCAACCTATAACCTTGCCGTGGTAGTTGATGATGCAGATATGGGCATTACCCATGTGGTGCGTGGCTCGGATCATTTGAACAATACACCCCGCCAAGTTCAATTATACAAGGCACTTGGTTTAGATGTGCCACAATTTGCTCACATTCCACTGATTCATGGTGCAGATGGTGCAAAAATGTCCAAACGTCATGGCTCTGTGGCGATTACAGAATACCGTGAAAAAGGTTATTTGCCACACGCTGTGAACAACTATCTTGCTCGTTTGGGTTGGTCGCATGGAGATGATGAAGTCTTTAGCCGCGAACAACTCATTGAATACTTTGATTTGGCACATGTTGGCGCAAGCCCAGCACGCTTTGACCAAGACAAATTGGATTGGTTAAACGCACATTGGATTAAAGCATCCAAACCTGCTGACTTGGTGGATGAAGTGAGCTATTTCCTAAAATTGGATACTTCAAATGGTCCAGCATTGGTGGATGTTATCCCTGCCCTTCAAGAGCGTAGTAAAAACTTGATTGAACTTGCCGATGGCGCACGCATGTTTTATATCGCACCAAGCGAATACCAAGAAAAAGCAGTGAAAAAGAACTTTAAAGAAGGAACTTGGGCTTTGTTGGACACATTCATCCATAAAGCTGAAACAGAAGACTGGTCTGGTGAAGCTGCACACCAATGGATTGCCGATATTTGTGAAGCCGAAGGCGTAAACATGGGCAAACTTGCTCAACCCATCCGCATTTTAATTGCAGGCGTACCTGTATCCCCACCCATTGATGTCACCTTGGGTTTACTGGGTAAAGATGAAACATTAAAACGCATCAAAACTGGTATCGCAGCCCTTAAAGGCTAAGCTTAGTCGCATGTACGCAAATACCACAGTAAGAATCGTTGATTGGCGCATTGATAAGCGAAAGCTTGTCCTTGCGTTGGTTGCCTCGCTTGCTGTACACCTGTTTTTAGCTTGGCTGATTACATTTAACAAAAATGAAATCCCTATCAGTAAAAAGAAAACGCCACCGATTATGGATGTTGTATTACTTGATGACAGCCAAACCTCGGCAAAAACATCACCATCAGATGCCAAAACCATTTCCAATAAAAATAGTACAGGGCAACAACGCAATGCCCATGATAATAGAACAAGAGCAGCCCGTGCTCCCAATACTGCAGCTCAACATCAACCTAAACAAAAACCTCGCCCTTTAACACCGCAACAACCACAAACACCTGCCATTCCACAGCAGCAAAAGAAACGTAATGCCCGTATTTTAAGTCGTGAAAGCGATGCTCCATCATTATTAACACCCAACAAAACACCTAAAACAACCAAGAAACCAATAGCTAAACCTACACCTCATATTCCTTTAGCCAACTTGATGCCTGCCTCAGCAGCACTCACCCAGTTTTCTCGCGAATTCGACCGCGAACGGCGTATGAAACAACTTCTATCCAAAGAAGCAGACATTGGCATCAACACGCGTGAAGCCAAGTACGCACCTTATGCTCAAGGTCTGGTACGAGCCTTAGAAGAACAATGGCAACCTGCTGGCCAACACATGAATCAGCTTAGCCCAAATGAACGTCGTGTTTTGATGCGCGTATCCATCAATAACAATGGTGAACTAGCAGGTATTAAAGTTGTACAACCCAGTCCTAGTCGCGCATTAAATGATAGTGCAGTCGCCGCCGTACATGCTGCAGCACCCTTCAAACCATTACCAAGCTCTTGGGGCTTAGAACGCGCCAACTTTTTCTTTGTCTTTGAAGTAGTTGAAGATCGCGCTGTGTTCCGCCGTTTATAATTGAAAGCAAACGTTATTAGCCTACTTCAATGGTATCACAGCCATGCCCGTGACTTACCTTGGCGGCATACCACAGACCCCTATCACATTTGGATTTCTGAAATTATGTTGCAGCAAACCCAAGTAAAAACTGTGTTGCCCCGTTATCATGAATGGTTTGAAGCCTTCCCCGATATTCCAGCCTTAGCAAAAGCACACATTGATGATGTATTCAAACAATGGGAAGGTTTGGGTTATTATCGACGTGCCCGTTTTATCCATGAAGCAGCCCAACAAATATCACTACAATTTCATGGTCAATTCCCCACCAATTTTGAAGATATTCAAAGTTTAAAAGGCATTGGTAGAAGCACAGCTGGAGCCATTTCTTCTTTTTGTTTTAACACATACACACCCGTGCTTGATGGCAATGTGAAACGAGTGCTATCCACTTGGAAAAACAAGCCTTTAAGCGAAAAAGAATTGTGGCAATTCGCCCAAGATTATATCGAACACAGCAAACAGCCCGACCTTTGGAATCAAGCCATGATGGAGCTAGGTGCAACACTTTGCCAAGCAAGAAAACGCACTTGTAAAACCTGCCCTATGACTTCTTCATGTCAATCAGCTTTTACTGAACCACCGAAAAAAACATCATCAATAAAAGTGAAAGATGTGTATTGGCAAGTATCCATACACCAACATAAACAACATGGTATTTGGCTAGAACAACGCCCAAAAAATGGCATTTGGTCAGGGCTTTGGACACCACCCATTACCGAGCTGGATACAAAACCCAAACATAAACCAAACCTTGTGCATCAACTCACACATCGCCGTATTCATCTGTATTTAAAGGATGAGCAATCTGCACCCGTAGGTAATGGTCGGTGGTTTAGATCTTGGAAAGGGCTTGCCGTGCCTACGGGTATACACCGTTTGTTTGAACAATATGTTTAACCGCTGAGATCGCAGCGTTTCACAGAGTTTTTTTGTCATGCCGACCAGCGTGGAGGCATCTCACAAGATTTCTCCACTTTGCTATGCTACGGTCGAAATAACAATAATAGCCACCGATAAACGCAGATGGTTCAAATATATGTCATGCTTAATAAAGAATGCTAGATTCCCACTCATCATGAATAATATCCCAAGTGTCGTAACACCCTTTCATT
>JALSZC010000299.1 GCA_027059605.1 Ghiorsea sp.
TATGTGCAAAGGATATGAGAATGACTTTTAAGTAACCAAATCTATCACCCACTTGTTTAAGCGACTCTTGTTC
Organism: Ghiorsea sp.; assembly: GCA_027059605.1. GTDB lineage: Bacteria > Pseudomonadota > Zetaproteobacteria > Mariprofundales > Mariprofundaceae > Ghiorsea. Next base: position 74 of record JALSZC010000299.1, read on the forward strand.
ATTAGCAGCATTATCTCCTGCAACTCCTACTGTAGTTTCTAACAAATCTTCTGGTACATGTTTACGCACTTCTTTATCAAGTGCTAACAATGTTTGCCGCGTTTCAGCCAATGAAGAACCTGCAGGCAAAGTAACTTGCAAGTAAAACTGGTCTTCGGCACCTGGTGGAAATAACTGAAACTTCACCACACCAGCCAAAGCAATAGAGCCAATAAATGCTGCTACAGTTAAAGCAAGCGTCACATAACGCAAGCGCAAAGCTTTGCGCAATAAAAATTCGTACATATTGGTTAACCAAATAAGCACCTTACGCTCTTTAGGGTGTTTATTAGGGTTGGCAAAATCAGCCACATGGTTAGGTAAAATGAAGATTGCTTCTAACCACGAAAACATCAAAAGAATAACGACAACAACTGGAATGGAATAAACAAACTTACCTATAATGCCATCCATAAACATCATAGGCAAAAAGGCAACTACTGTGGTCAGCACCGTGGCAGTTACAGGTCCTAATAGCTCTTGTGTACCCTTAATGGCAGCCTCTACGGGTGAGAGCCCTTTTTCCATGTGATAGGTTGCGTTTTCACCAATAATAATGGCATCATCCACCATCAGCCCCAGCACAATGATAAAACCAAACATAGTGAGTAGATTTAAAGTTGTACCCATTAAGAATAACACTAACAACCCTGAGAAAAAGATAATGGGTAACCCCCAAGCCGTTGTTATAGCTACAGCAGGACGCAAAAATAAAAACAATGTAATCAAAACCAGTATCAAACCAATCGCACCATTGCTGGTCAACACATCCAAACGAACACGTGTATTAATTGAAAAATCTTTATATGCACGCACTTGAATCTCTTCACCATAATGTTTGGGAATCAAAGGCAAATAAGCCCTTACATGATTCACAACGTCAATAATGTCCGCATCCCCCTTTTTCACAACCGTAAAATTAATAGCAGTCTCACCCATGGCATCTACATAACGCCTAGGCTTCTCCAATGTTTGGGTAACCTCAGCAATATCAGATAAATACAGTGCTTGACCAAACTCATTGGCGCGTATAACCAATGAAGCTGCATCATTAGCTGATGTAAACTCACCATTCACACGAATGGTTTTAATGCCTTCCTTTGTATTAAGCTGTCCTCCTGGTGCATTCACATTCCACTTTTTAATAAGCGTAATTACATCATCTGTAGATACTCGATATTGTTTCATTTTTTCAGGCTTCAGCGTGATACGAATTTCTTCTTTTCTATCACCATAAACATTCACCTTAGAAACACCAGGCAATGCCAATAAGTCGTCTTCAATCTGGTTAGCAATATGCTTGAGTTTTAAGGCTGGAATATCACCAAAAACTGAAAGTGAAATAACAGGTGTTTGTTCTGATTTAATCTCTTTGACAAAAGGGTCTGCTGGTAAATCATCAGGTAATACCGCACGGTTAACCGCCTGCTGCACATCAGATACAAACCTAGAGCGATCGGTATAGTTCGGGTCAATCTCAATTAAGATTTCCATAGTGCCTGGGTAGGATGTAGATGTGGTTTTCTTAATACCATCAATGCCCTTAAGTTCACGTTCAATAGGCATGGTCACCAATTGCTCAAGCTCTTGTGGCGATGCTCCAGGATATGCTGCACCAATCACCACCAAATCAAAGTTTACACTAGGGAATGCTTCACGTTGAATATTCATGGCTGCATAAATACCACCCAACAACAACATACCAGACAACATATTTACTATAAGTCCACGTCTTACAAAAAATGCAATCATACTATTCATTGCATATCTCCTAGTGTTGGATTGAGCGATATCAACTCACCCATAGCCAATGCCAACTGATATTCACTCACACCTTTATTCACTTGTTGTATCAAATACCGCAATTCAGCCGCCCTTAAATCACCTTCAAATTGAATAATCACCGAAGTCGGCGTTCTTCCTTTTTTATACTTTGCCACCTGAGCCCGGTATTTCTTTCGCTCAGCTTGCACCTGCTTGGCAGAAGCTTTTAACGTTACTTCAGCACTACGAATAGCATCCACCAATTTGGCAATCTCACTTTCCAAGTCCAAACTTGCTTTACTGCGTTCAATTTGAATGCTTTCCAGAACCAATACATTTTTTTCAATCGCAGCACGGTTGCCTTTGTTACCAACCACATCACTAAACTCAATGCTTAAACCAATATATCTATCATCCACCGTAAAACCTTGGGCAAACGCCGTGCCTGCACTACCATCCAAAGCCCGCGTTCCCACTTGTCCAACCAAATCCAATTGATAATCCCCTGCTGATTCCACCATATTCAATCGCGATTCGGCGGCTGCATATTGCGCATCTAAGACCTGAAAAATAGGGCGTTTAGCTTCAGCCTTATTAAGCATATCAGCCACGCTGGTAATGCGAACCTCTGGTGCAGCAAAAGATACCGATAACGGTGTGTCTGCATCTTGGTACATCAAGCGATTCAATGCGGTTTGTGCTGACTTTTTCGCTGCCACGGCTTGGGCAAGTTGAAGCTTTCGTGCTGCTACTAAAGCTTCAGTTTGGTACCGATCTTCCTTTTCCACCAAACCAAAGGCTTCTCGTTTCTTCTGATTCTTTAAAAGCTGTTTGGCTCTTAGTACGGCATCTTTAGCTACCTCTACAGATAAATCATTCAATACAAATTGCGCATACAAACCTATGGCTTGCGCTGCCAACTGTTCTTTAAGCACAGCCACGCGAAGTGCGGCCGCCTTTTCTTCTGCATTACCTGCTTCTTTTTGAAACGTATAATTAGGATTACCCTTGCCCGCCGCCAATGGATAACGGTATATTAAATCAATTTGGTGCTGGTAAAGTGGATTGGGACTGCTTTGAAATGCAGGGTTTACTGATGCTGGATAAATCAATTCAGCACGATTGTATTTCAGTGTTCCCGTTAATGTGCTGCCATCGGCAAAGGGTTTAACCACATTTCCTGCAATAAAAGCGGCATTGGTTTCAGTCGCTGCAAAAGGGCTTGTTGTTGGTGCTTTTTCATTGCTGATACCCGCATTTGCACCATAGCGCATATCCAAAGCACCTTCGACTTGCGCCGTTTCAGCTCCACGCATCTTGGTTTGCAGCTTAGATGATTGCAAATCAGGGCTCTTGGCAAACATAGTGTTTAACACATCCTTAAGTTGCAATGGTGCTGCATACGCTGGCAACACCCACACTGCAGGAGCAACTACCAACAGTGCCAATATCCATAACCTTTGTTTTTTCAACTTAAAACACCTCTTCATTTGCAATCTCTAGCAAGGCTTTGTCGCAAAGCAAGCGCACAGCTTAGGATTTTAGTTGATGCTGTCAACTATTGATTCGGTCAATCAACTTCATTAGTATGCGGCACATGGATGACTTACAATGTGAAAATATAAAAATTGGTGAACTTATGCCACTGATGGGGCATTTGATGTGTTATGTGCGCCAGCAAACCAGCCAAGCCTATGCTGAATTAGGCTATGACATCACACCTGAAGCGGCTGATGCCCTAATGGTTATCCAACATTTTGATGGGCTGCCGCAAAAGAAATTAGCTGATATTCTCGGCAAGGATAAAGCATCCATCACTCGCCTACTCAACAGCTTGGTCAAATGCCAGATGGTTGAGCGCATTCAAGATTTAGAAGATAGGCGCATCATTCGCGCCCATATCACCGAAGAAGGCAAGGCTGTGTTCCAAAAAATACTGCCTAAGCTTCATGCGCTTAGCGACCTTGCTTTAGCTGACATCAATGAACATGATTTCAACATTTTACTGCAAACCATGACAACCATTGTTCGCAACACCAGCGCACCATGCTGCAACTCCTGATTAGCGTTCACAAACCCTAACGTTCTTTATAACCTGTAAACATAGATCGCACCAAATTCTCACCATGTTGCTTGACTGCCACAAACACACCCAAAATATGGGCAGCAATCAGAATCAGCATCAAGTCTGGTAGTTCATAATGGATAAATTTAGCCAAATCACCCATACTATCTGAGACAGAAAGACCCAATGCCCAAACAGGCCCCGTATATTCGCTCCAACCCAGCAGAGTTAAACCTGAAAAAGTTAGAACCACCAGACCCCCAAGCAATGCAAACACCATGGCTCCACCCAAAGGGTTGTGACCCATATAATGCTTTTCATGTTTATTACTTAGAATTGCTTTGAAGTTCTCAATGTATTCCGATGGTGCAAAAATAAAGCTAGAGAACCGTGCATATTTTGAGCCAATGAAGCCCCATATAATTCGCGTAACAACCAGTGTCGTAATAAAATAGCCCAACCACTCATGTACTTCATCCAAGTCATAGGTTTCATTATAACCATAAGCAGCCGTTAAATACGCTGCCGTAAAACTTAACACTAAACTCCAGTGAAAAAATCGAACAAATAAATCCCAAACTTTTTCTTTCATCTGTCAAACCACCCCAGTTTTTATTTTTTATTTTAAATTTCAAGCTGTAAATTGAACTTACGACACAACTAAGTATCAGTCTTCCCAGTAACCATAACCGGGAATGCGGATGCCCCGTTCACCATAATTGCCACGTTCCGCACCAGTATGGCATGCCGCACAATTACTCAATGAACGTACTTTAGGGTTACCTTGTACCATGCGTTTTGGAATTTCATTGTGCTCACGTTTGAAATAGCGCAGCTCAGTAATTCGCAATGGTGATTCGCCTTTAGAAAAGCGCAACAAACGTTTGCCTTTATTATCTGCAGCATATGTTTTTAGATATACCAAAATAGATAATCTATCTTGCTCATTCACTTCTGCATTATCACCAAAGTGGTCTTCCAAAGCCTTGGGAGCCATGAGTTTTTCCCAAGAAGCACTCGGCAATAAATTGGGCTGGTAAGCCATATGACAGGATGCACAGTCAGACTGATAAAGCTTGTTTTGTGGAATCGTCACACTACTTTGACTAAAACGACTAAAAAAACCTTCGTGTTCATCCTCATCATCATCTGCAATAGCTAGAGATGACAAACTTAAAGATACAAGACCTACCAACAAAAAGTTCAAATAATATTTTTTCAAAACATACTCCTAAACCATATTTACTTACCAAAAGTGCGGGTATCGTAGCCCCACAACATGTATCTCATGTGACAGCAATCACAGCTATGCACGTTCCATGTATTCACCTGTTTCTGTATTGACTCGAACTTTAGTACCTGCTTCCAAATAAGGTGGAACCATGATGGGCGCACCTGTTTCTAATACCCCTGGTTTATATGAACTGGTTGCAGTTTGCCCTTTAATCGCAGCATCGCATTCAGCCACCACCAAGTTCACTGATTGTGGCAGTTTCACGTTCAGCGGGCGATCTTCATGGAACTCCACTTCTACTTCCATCTCTGGCAACATATAAGGTTTAGCTGCTTCAACCATATCTTCGCCCAATGCAATTTGGTCGTAGGTATCCATATCCATAAAATTATACTGTCCGCCATCTTCATATAGAAATTGCATTTTACGCTGGTTCAATACCACTCTCTCAACTTTTTCTGTTGAGTTAAATCGCTTGTTGGTCTTATTGCCTTTTTCAAGATTGCGCATTTCAAGCTGCATGCAAGCCACCCCTTTACCTGGTGTCACATGATGTGTTTTCACAACCTTCCACAAGGCACCATCCCAGTCCAAAATATGACCTGTGCGAACCGAAGTTACATTAATAAGCATGGTGTTTCTCCTCTTTCAACCATCACAACCTTCTCAAAAACGGTGCCCATGGTATGTTTGCCATAATTAATAAAAAGTGAAGCCTAGCTATTCCCGTGCTAGACAACAACCGTGAGGATGATTCATGAGCATAACATTGCAGGAAACATTTGACCGCTTCCTCCTTGATTTACAAAACCAAGATCATGCCGAGCCCGAAAGCATACACAAAGCTGAACAAACCTTTCAGCTTTTGAGTGAGTATTTGGTTTACTACTCTGATTTATTTCAACCTGAAGACATGGAACAAGAAGTTTCCATACAAGCTTGGGAAGAGTCTTTAGACAGCTTTGTAAATAAGCTTATACAAGGTGAGCACCAAGAAGACATCACACTTTCCTTAGACGAACTCCCTTTAGAGCGTATCACGGGTGAATACCTAAGAGACTTTATTGCTTGGCATTTGCTACGCGAACCTTCAACCAACTCACTTATGCTACAAGAGTGCGCTGAAACATTATTAAATTGGTTGCAGTTCACCCACCAACACCATTGGATAGACAGTAAAACATTTGAATCCAGTAAACTTATTTTGCAAGACACCCTGCCCGATGCAAAACGTGCAGCCATTGCTGCACATTTACTGCTATACCACATCCGTTTGGGTGGCGGTGTATCACCACGATTACGTGGCACACGTTTCTCATCTTTTAAAGAAGGACATGCTCGTATTGCACAAATCAACACCAACCAACTATGGTTATCATTTGATAGTGAACCTGACAAACTCATTGGTCCGATTACTTTGCCTGATGCTATTTTACAACAGCTTCGTGAAGGTGATGTGATTGATATTGAGCTGGGGCTACGTGATGATGTATGGAATATCGTTGATGTTGGCCCTGTATATCCTGCCATTGTTTATGTTGCAGCAGAAGAAATGACACTGCCTGACAAGCTTACATGAATTTTTTTTAATAAAGTCTTGAAGATATTCTCACCTATGGCACGGTAGCACCCATAAAAGCTGTGCTAGCAAGGAGATGGTTTGACGACAGAAGTATCGCAAGAAATTCATCGCGAGCAGGTATCACTACTCTATAGTTATATACCCAGCACCATGCTGTCTAGCATTGGTTCAGCAGTTGCACTTGCTATTATACAGTGGCCTGTGATTAATCACACAAACTTAATTCTTTGGCTTTCCTTTCTCTGTCTCACCACCTTTATCCGGCTAGTGCTTTATAGTCATTTTAAGAAAAAACATCCTACAGAAAAAGATATACAACGTTGGGAAAATTATTTGCTTATCGCTGGAATACCTTCTTTTATCTGTTGGGGTGCTGCTGGTATTCTTCTATTTCCTGAAAATCAACCGCTTTATCAAGCTGCAACCCTCTTAATTCTTGCAGGTATCGCTGCTGGCGGAAGCATTGCCTTATCTGCACAACCTAAGTTTGTGTATGTATTTTTGCCCCTTGTTCTTACACCCGCTTGTATTACTCTCTTTTTAGAACAAACCCATGTGACAACAGCATTAGGTGCAATGCTTATTGTATATGCTGCATTTTTAGCATACAACGCATTATCTAACTACAAAACTCACCTTACAAACATTCGTTTACGCATACAAAGTAAACACCAAGAAGCAAGTATGTATCAAACTAAAAAACGAATGCGTATCAATGAAGCCAGACTTATGGAAGCAGAAAAAATAGCGCACATGGGTTGTTGGGAATGGGATATTGCATCCAATAATATGTACTGGTCCAAAGAAACCTTTCATATTTTTGAGACTGAACCCAAGCAATCACGACCTACACTAAACAACTTCCTTGCTTACATTCACCCAAAACAAAAAAAGCAAGTTCAAACAGCATTCCAACAGGTTATTGGGCAACAACAAATGTGCAGCAAAGAGGTGTTTCAACTTCAAACGGCTGTAAACTCAAGCAAAACCGTGCGCTGTATTGCCAAACCCATTTTAAATAAAGCAGGTCGTGTCGTTCGTCTCATAGGTATGATTCAAGATATATCCGAACAAGTTGCGCTTGAAGAACAACTGGTTCAAGCGCAAAAGTTGGAATCCATCGGTGTGCTTGCAGGCGGCATTGCCCATGATTTTAATAATATGTTAGGTAGTTTGCTCGGGCAAACCTATCTCGCGCGTAAGGAAACCCAAGGTAATACCCAGCTTTTAACACGGCTTGAAAATATTGAACGCATCAGCAACCGTGCAGCTCAAACCATACAACACTTATTGGTTTTTGCGCGTAAAGATAATACACAACAACAAAATTTTAATCTCACAAGTTTTATGCATGAAACGACGCAGCTTAATACTGCTACCGTACCCGATAATATTATACTGCATCAAGAATTAGAAAGCAGTGCCTTATATATTCAAGGTGACCCTGCTCAAATTCAACAAATTATCATCCATCTCTTAAACAATGCTGTACATGCCTTACAAGAAGCAACGAACCCTAGGATTGACTTGCAACTGGAGCTGTTTATGCCTGACTTGCTGTTTCAGCAAAGACATCAGGTAGATGACACGCCACTTGCCCACTTATCTATTCAAGATAATGGCTGCGGCATCAACACAGATAAAACCAAACACATCTTTGAACCCTTTTACACCACAAAAGCTGTTGGTGAGGGTACAGGACTTGGACTTGCTATGGTTTATGGTGCTATGCAAAGCCATCATGGTATGATTGAAGTAGATAGTCGCTTAGGCAAAGGTACAACCTTCCATCTGTACTTCCCTATCACGCACGTCGAACAATGTGTAACAGAGCAAAGCAGTAGTTTACAAAACCTCACCGTATATACTGACAAAAATGAAACTATTTTACTGGTCGATGATGAAGAATCTCTTAGACAAACTCTGGAGGAAGCATTACAAAGCCTAGGTTATGCTGTAATCGTTGCCGAAAATGGACAACAGGCAGTAGAGTTCTTCCGTCAACACCAGAACAATATTGCACTTGTCATTTCGGATATTGTGATGCCCAAGATGAATGGGCATGAAGCTGCACAACAAATACGCGCAATAAACCCTAATATACCATATATATTTATGAGTGGTTACGACTCATCACAATTTTCCCGAAAAGATGAGCTTGATAATAGTGTTCTGCTTAAAAAACCAATGCGTATCCATAAACTACATCGTTATATACGCCAATTGATTGATACACCAACAAACAACACATAAGCGGAAAAAATTTCCCTGCCTTCGGTTATTCATGCCGAAAACCTGACAACAACAAAAACAAAAGCACTTAAAAAACAACCACTTAAAAAACAATCAACCTTGGCATCAAACATGCTTTTTCTTCCATACACAGTTTCAATCGTGCCCTAGGAGAAAAGTATGCAACGTGGTTTCTTTATTTCAGGTGTCGCAAGTACCATGGCTGAAAACCGTCTAGACAATATTACGCATAATCTCGCCAACGTGAATACTACAGGCTACAAAGCATCCCGCTCATCTTTTAAAACTGTTTTATCCAATAACTTAATGGCAACAGGTAACAAAGAAAAAACACCAGCATCATATTTAAGCATGGGGTCACAATATATTGATACCAAAGCAGGAACCATCAAACAAACCAGCAATGCCTTAGACTTTGCTATTCTTGCCGAAGGCTATTTCCAAGTCGAACAGCCTGATGGCAGCGTAGCTTTAACGCGGGCAGGCAACTTTCGCCTTGATGCAGATAGTAACCTCATTACCCAAGGCGGCTTGCCTGTTCTTGATGATTCAGGCGTACCCATCACTTTACCCAGTGGTGAAATCACAGGTACCAATAGCGGTGCGATTTATGTTAATAACCAACAAGTTGCACAACTGGCTTTGGTCAAAGTGATTGATGATAAACAACTGCAACAAAAAGAAGGCACACTTTTACTAACCAATGAAAGCAACCTTGAGCCCGCAGTTGGTGAAGTTGTTGTACAGCACGGTGCACTTGAAGGCTCCAACGTCAATTCAGTGCTCGCTATGACTGAAATGGTCGCCACCTTAAGAGCATACGAATCAACAATGAAAGTTGTTGAACAATACAATCAACTGGCTGGGCAACTTAGCTCAAATGTCGGAAAAATTTCAGGTTAAGAGGTAAACTATTATGATGCGTTCACTATGGACAGCCGCAACAGGCATGGCAGCACAAACCACCAACGTTGATGTTATTTCCAACAACCTTGCCAATGTTAACACTGCTGGCTTCAAACGCGGCAGAGCAAACTTTCAAGATTTGATGTATCAACAAGTCAAAGCACCTGGTGCAGAATCTAGTGCTGCAGGCACCCAGCTACCCTCGGGTATTCAAGTTGGGCTTGGTGTACAAACAGCAAGTATCGAATATGTATTCTCCGAAGGTAGCTTTCAACAAACCAGCAACCCCCTAGACATTGCCATTCAAGGCAAAGGCTTCTTTCAGGTTTTATTGCCCAATGGTGAAACAGGGTACACACGCTCAGGTTCATTTAATCGTGATGCACAGGGAACATTGGTAACCTCCAGTGGCAACCCCATACAACCCACCATCAGTATCCCTGCCGATACAATAAGTATTCATGTTGGGCAAGATGGTACTGTATCTGTAGAGCAACCAGGCTCTTTATCTACTGTTGTTGGTCAAATTCAAACCGTGGACTTCAGTAATCCCGCAGGTTTATCGCATTTAGGCAACTCTATTTTTCAAGCCACCAATTCTTCAGGGCAACCGCTTACTGGCAACCCTGGTGAAAATGGTTTTGGTGGTTTGGGTCAAGGTATGCTGGAGATGTCCAATGTGAATATGGTTGAAGAAATGGTCAATCTGATTGCAGGACAACGTGCATACGAAATGAATTCTAAGTCCGTACAAGCTGCTGATGAAATGTTACAAACTGCCAATGGTTTGAAACGATAATATGAAAACGTTAGCTACTTTCTTCATTATGCTGTTGTTGCCACAAGGCTTACAGGCTGCCACCCCTGTACAACCCAGTATCAATATCGAACTACAAAAGTCGCTAACGGCATTTTTTGCCGCCCAACCCAAGGCAAATGGTGCCATCGCCAAACTTGTCAAAGTTCAACGCTGGCCGAATATTCAAGGAAGCGTACGTTGGTCTTTACCCAACTTGCGTTTTTTACCCAAACGTGTGTCTTTAATTGCCGAACAGGGGCATGGAAAAAGCCTAAGAAGATGGTATGTATCCACCCAAGTTCGCTGGGTTCGTCAAGTTGTCACAATAAAGCATGATATTTCGGCACGAACCGTGCTAGATAGAAGTATGTTACAAAAAGAATGGAAAGACATTGCAGGTTTACGCGGACAAACTTGGACAGACATCAATGATGTTATCGGTTTAAAAACATTACGCAATATGCGTAAAAATGATGTGGTGGTATCCAGTATTGTCAAACGCCCACCTCTCATCAAACGCGGTGACCATGTCACCATTTTGGTCAAAACAGCAGGTATTCAAGTGCGTGCTGAAGGTATTGCCCTGAAATCAGGCAGCCGTGGTGATAGAATGTTGGTGCAAAACATTCGCAGCAAACAAACGCTGCAAAGTATTGTGCAAGATGCACATACCGTCTCCATTACAATGGGAGGTGCATAATGCAAAAAATTGTAACCGTTTTATTCTGCCTATTGGCATTACAAGCTTGTACAGCAAGCAAAGCGCAAGTCACAGAAGATGTAAACAAACCTATTGTCGATCAAGCATTACAAGCTACTGATCACCATCAAAACCATACAGGCTCATTATGGAACAACAGTGGCTCAACCATGTTTACCGACCCCAAAGCCCACAAGGTGGGTGATTTGGTCATGGTATTGGTTCAAGAAAATGCTAGTGCAACCCGTTCACTGGGTACGAAGAAAAGCAGGAAATCACAACATAAATCTAGTCTTAGTGCCCTATTTGGACTGGAAAAAAGCATTGCCCCCAATTTTGACCCCAAAGTGGCCATGGATACCAGCAATGATAAAAGCTTTGCGGGCAGCGGCGAAACCACTAATACAGATTCACTCATTGCTTCAGTCACCTCTGTGGTCACAGAAGTTTACCCCAACGGTAATATGAAAATCATTGGTCGCCGCCAAGTAACCATCAATCAGCAACCTCAAGAATTGACATTTACAGGTGTTGTTCGTCCTTCTGATATTTCAGCAAACAATACCATTTTATCAGCACAAGTTGCCCAAGCACATATCAGTTATGGCGGCGGCGGTTCATTGGCTGCCATGTCGGATGAAGGTTGGTTAGGGCAAACCTTGGATTTCATATGGCCATTTTAAAGGATAACATCATGAAAACAGTCATGGTATGCATCACATTATTGATGTTTTCAACATCCGTTTATGCCGAGCGCATCAAAGACCTTGCAGATATTGAAGGTGTGCGCTCCAATGCCTTGATTGGTTATGGTATCGTCGTCGGTCTCAATGGCACGGGAGACAAAGCCAACTCCTCACCATTCACCATCAGCAGTATCACAGCCATGCTAGAACGTTTTGGTATCAATGTTCGTCCTGATATTTCCAAACTTAAACCCAAAAATATTGCCGCAGTTATGGTCACTGCCGAATTACCCGCATTTGCTCGCCCAGGGCAAAAATTGGATGTCACCATATCCAGCATGGGTGATTCTAAAAGCTTACGTGGTGGCACACTTTTAATCACACCATTAATGGGTGGTGATGGTCAAGTATATGCAGTGGCACAAGGCGGGTTATCTGTTGGTGGTTTTGCTGTCACAGGCAATGGTGGCAACACGGTTAAAAACCATCCGACTGTAGGCAAAATACCCAATGGAGCCCGTATTGAAAAAGCTGCGCCTCGTGGTTTTTTTGCAGGGCAAGAAAAAGTAACCATTATGCTACGCAACCCCGACTTTACCACTGTGCAACGTATGAAAAACATCATCAATAAACGCATGGGTAAAGGCATTGCTAAGGCTGTTGATGCAGGTACGGTTGAAGTTTGGAATGTCAGTGGTGATGCCATTGCTTTGGTTGCAAAGCTTGAACAAATGGAGCTGCAAACCGATAGACCCGCCATTGTCGTCGTTGATGAACGCACGGGTACCATTGTCATGGGGCAAGGTGTAACCATTGAAACTGTTGCTGTCTCCCATGGTAATATCAGCATCAATGTTACGGAAAGCCCAGATGTATCACAACCTTATGCCTTTTCTGAGGGTAGCACTGCCATTACGCCCAACACCAATATCCAAGTTGAAGAGGACTCCGCCAAACTTGTCGTCTTACCACGTCAGGTCACCTTGGCATCTTTGGTATCAGCACTTAATACCGTTGGTGCATCACCCAGCGACTTAATCGCTGTGCTTCAAGCCATTAAGGCTGCTGGAGCATTGCATGCCGAATTAAGGATTATGTAATGCGTGATTTGGTCGAAACCGTTATTGGGCAGGTATTAAAAAAACAGCCTACCATGAAACCCTCCACTCCTGCACAACAACCTTTGGCATCATTCAAAGGCAGTCATGTGCAACAGCCTGTGGAGGTTAAGGATGAAAAACTATGGGGCGTTTGCTGTCAGTTTGAATCCATGTTTTTACAACAAATGATGAGTGCTATGCGTAAAACAGTGCCTGAATCTGACTTTTTACCGCGTGGTTATGCTGATAGTGTCTATGACGGCATGATGGATCAAGCCATTGCAGAATCAGGCAGTAAACAAGCACCACTTGGTTTGGCGATGAATATGTACCGCCAACTGGAACGTGACGGATTAGGGTCATCTGCATCATCGATTCAAGAGATACAAAAAGCTACCGATAGTATTCATAAGATAGATATGGTCGATAATCCTAAGTTAGGAGGTGTTTAATGCGTATTCAAGGTTCATCTGCACCAACAGCAGCCAGTAAATCCAGCAAAAAAGCCAAAGCTTCCGCAGCAAAAACCAGTGGTGATAGCGTGCAAGTATCGGATGCTGCGGGTTTACGCGAGCGCGCCAAAGTGATGTTGTCAGACATGCCAGATGTGCGTTTGGATCAAATTGAAGAAATACGTCATGCTTTAGAACAAGGTACATACCAAATGGATCACAAAGCTGTGTCCACCTACATTGTTCGCAATGCATTGTCTGAACACTCTTGGGGGTAAGACCATGAATCATGCAACACCAGAGCACCACATCAGCCAAATGCCAACCATGATACGGCAAATTCTACAGGACATGAACACCTGCATCACAGAACAAGAAAATATTATTCTTGAAGAACGTGATGCCATGAAAGTATTTGATGCCACATCTCTGACAGAGCTTGTTGAGCGTAGGGCACGCACACAAAGTATTCTCGATGAATTGGAAAGCAGGTGCCAACGCCTTATGGGGCTAAGTAATACTCAGCACACCATGGAATATTTAATTGATGCCTATGCTGATGATGAAGCTGATATGCTGCAAAACATGCGCATTGAACTGATGCGCCGTATGCAAACCTTAGAAAAAGATCACATTGAGAATCACTTACGCTTACGTGCAGCTTGGAATGTCACCACCAGTATTTTACAACATATTGGCGCAGTGGATGTACCCCAAACATATCAAAAAAACTATGCAACTCAGCAGGCATCCAGATGAGTTTCGCATCTTTAAACATTGCAGCATCAAGCTTACGCTCACAGCAAAAAGCCATTGATGTGTTGTCGCACAATATGGCAAATGTGAATACCCCGGGTTATTCGCGGCAAAGCCCCAATATTGTCACGGCAAGCCCTGTAAGCATTGGCAACTTGAATTTAGGGCGTGGGGTAAACCTTAATGACATCCAACGCAGTGTTGACCCACTTATTAACAACGCTATGCGAGAAAACACTTCTCAATCAGCATATTGGAACACCGTAACATCTGGGCTTACCACAGTAGAAAGCACATTTGGCAGCTTGGATAACACAGGTTTATCAGCAGCCGTAAATGATTATTTTTTATCTTGGCAGCAACTTAGCAATAACCCCCAAGATGTAGCGCAAAAAAACAATGTACTTAATAAAAGTGAGACTTTAACCACGCAACTCAATCAAATGTACACCCAACTTAGCAATGCTCAGCAAAGCTTAGATCAAGACATTAATCAGCAAATTGATGCTGCAAACCTTAAAATAGATGCCATTGCTTCTCTAAGCAATCAAATTAAAGCCCAAGAAGCAGCCCAGCAAGGCAATTCCAGCGCAGCCAACGACTTGCGCGACCAACGCGATGAAGCCATTCGACAATTAGCACAAATTATTCCTATTCAACAAGTCAACACCCAAGATGGCAATGTGCTCATTCAAACCAAAGGTGGCGATATGCTTACCCATGATGGATCAGTACGCCACTTACAACGTGGTAATACCGCAGGAACAAATGGGTTCCGTGATATTGTTATCCAAGGAAAAAATGCCCCCGTTCAAGGTTTGGATACAGGTGGCTCCTTGGGTGGTTTGCTTGCCTTACGCGATGGCAACTTCCAAGGTTATATGGATGATTTAAATAGTTTTGCTGCCAACCTTGCCTACACCACCAATCAAATTCACAGCAGCGCAGGTGGTGGAACTCGTTCTTCTGTGGTGCAATCAGGGCAAGGCGCACTTAATCCTGCACTAGCATTAAATGATCCAAACCAAGGGGTTACCTTTGCAGGGCAAGTACAAGCAGGCAGCTTTAGTATGCATGTTTATGATGCTACAGGCACGCCACTAACCCCCACCAGTGACTTTACGATTAACCTTGCCGCTGGTGCAACCATGAATGATGTTGTGACGGCGATTAATGCTTCAGGCTCTGGTGTTACAGCAAGTGTTGATGTTGCAGGCAGGCTAAACCTTGATGCAGGTGCAAACACCTTGGCATTTTCTAATGATACCAGCAACTTCTTGGCAGCGTACGAAGTGAATAGCTTCTTTCATGGTGCTACAGCAGGAAACATTACAGTTTCACAACAAGTTCAAAGCAATGCTAGTGCTATCAACACAGGGCATATTGCCCAAGGTAGCTCCTTAATCTTTGCTGGTGATAATACTGCGGCTGTACAAATCATGAATCTGCAAGACCAAGCACTGAGTGTAGATGGAAGCCCCGCCGCAAGTTTACATAGCCGCATTTCAACACTGTCTTCCCAATATGGGCTTGATGTAGGGCTTGCCAATCAGCAAAGCGCTTACCGCCAAGCCGAAGCTGATAGTCTTACTCAACAGCGTGATGCTGTATCAGGTGTCAATGTGGATGAAGAGTTAATTGCCATGATGAAGTTTCAACGTGCTTATGAAGCTTCTGCCAAAGTGATTTCAACAAGCAACCAAATGATGGATTCCTTGATGGGGATGTTAAGATGAGAGTAACCCAAAACCAAATGTACGATAGCCTGACTGTAGGCATCAACAAACAACTGAAAATCAAAAATGATGCCAATGCTGCCATTTCATCAGGCACACGTTTTCAACGCCCTGCGCAAGCAGGTTTAGATTATAAAATATCCTTAGATTTACGCCATACCCAAAGCCAAATCAAAGGCAGCGTTGAAGCCTTATCTGTTGCTGACTCACGTTTATCTGCTAGCCAAACCATGTTAAATGACATCAGTAATGTACTAACACGTGCCCAAACGATTGCTGTACAACAAGCTTCCGCTCAAACAGGCTCAGGTGAACAACTTACTGCCGCAGTAGAAGTCCGTCATTTATTAGATCAGGTCGCCAACTCAGCCAACCAAACATGGATGGGAGAGGCTTTATTTGCAGGCACAGATACTGGTGCAATAGCTTTTGTCCAAGATGCTACAGGTGCTTACCAGTACCAGGGCTCTAATCAAGACAGAACAGTTGCCGTGAATACCAACCAAAGCATTACCACCAATGTACGCGGTGATGAGCCTGCATTCAGTAATACTTTTACTGCACTACAATCTTTTATCACCGCATTGGAAACTGGTGATAGACAAGGTATTAGCGATGCCATTGGTAACATCACCTCTGCTACCAACGAAATCGTGGATTTAACCAGTCGTGTAGGTGGGCAAATTAGTGCTATTCAAAACTATAAAACATCGTATGATGATATGAAGTTTGCCATTGATAAGCGACTCAATGAGCATGAGTCTGCAGATGTTGCAAAACTCGTAGTTGATATACAGACCGCTGACACCGCACTGCAAGCATCTTACACCCAAATTGCCAATTTAAAAAATATGTCGCTCATTAATTATTTACGTTAATGGATATATGTAAAAGGAGCTACCAGCTATGATGGTCATACGCCGAAAAGTTGGGCAAGCCATACGTATCAACGATGATATACGCCTTGTCATACTCGATATTCAAGATGGGCGCATTACACGCTTTGGTATTGAAGCTCCCGAAGATATAGCAGTCCATAGGTTAGAAATTTATGAGCAAATTCAACAAGAAAATAAGGCAGCCATAGCAGGTGATGCACTAGCTTGGCTCAAGCAAGGTGAATAATATGACAGCAATCACTTCTCCCCTTCAACCTACTGCTCAACCCTCCACCATACGTGAGTTTTCATTTCCTAGGGGGTTAGCAGGATTTCCTGATGCATCTCGTTTTGCTTTTATTTATGAAGGCAAAGGTAATATGCTTTGTATGCAATCTTTAGAGTATGAAGAGGCATCCTTTATTGTAACCCCTTGGGATACCAGCCGCTTGGGTGAACCGCCAGCATTAAGCAAAGAACAGCGCACCTGCCTTAAACTTGATGAAGACAACCATATCCTGTGGATGCTCGTGCTTAACCCCTTCGCCGATAAAACTTGGGTTACCGCCAACCTCAAAGCACCCATTGCTATCAATGAGAAACAACTCATGGGTTTACAGTGCATTCGTAATGATGCTGATTTAGAGCTTCGCTATCCTTGGATGAAGCAACCTACTGTAGTCGCTAAGTGAGCGGCTAAATCTGGGGCGCTTTATTGTCATTTCAATTCCTCCATCAATCTGAACAGTATATTTGCTCTTAATTGATGGCCAAATTTACTTAGCCACTACACTACAAGCGTAACTAAAAAACATATTTAAAACTACTTAGCATGAAACTGCAAACTTATATGCCCGTTATCTACGCTTAAGCGACTCCAGCAAGCATAAGGCATAGACAAGTGTCTTGTGCTCACAATCGGTGCTTGTAAAGCATGGGCAATCAACATGCGAATCGAGCCCGAATGCGCTACCAGCAACACATGACCTTGCTCATACTCTTGAATCAAATGATGCAAGAAAACTTGTGTGCGCTTGGCAAAGTCTAACATGGATTCGCCATTGGGCGGTGTCATCGATGTAGGGTCTTGCCGCCATGCTTGCAACATACCTGGGTATGCGTATTCAATCTGTTCTGCTGTCAGCCCTTCCCAGTCACCATAAGATAACTCTTGAATCGCTGGCTCAACCACACAAGATATACCTGCTTGTGTTGCCCAAGATGATGCTGGTTCAGCACAACGGGATAATGGTGAGCAGATAATCGTATCCACCTCATCTTGTAATTGTTGCCATACATCATTCATAGCTTTTCGCCCTGCTGGCGTTAAAGCCTCATCCAAAGTTCCCCTGTATTTCACCCCACCTTGCAAAGCTCCATGGCGCAACAAATCAATGGTTAACATAACCTTCCTCTTTACCCTTACATCGGCTATTAATAGATGAGATAAACATATACCAACCCTATTCACTTGCAAAATATACTGCCAAAGCTTGAAATATGGCAGTATATTTGCTTGATTATGCAATGTTCGTGTATGTTAGCCCGTGCTAAAGCATGATGTTTTGCAAAGGAGTTGGATATGTATCTTGAACATTGGAAGCTGAATGATTTTCCATTCGACAATGTTCCATCGTCACATTTTTATTATGAAACCGATGAACACCGCACCCTTTGTGAAGACCTTTATGATGCCATCATGCGTCGGCGTGGTGCTATCGTGTTTACGGGTGAAATCGGCTGCGGAAAAACCACATCTACCCAACGTGTTCTCCTTGATTTGCCTCAAGAACGCTTTGATATTGCTTTAATCAACTACTCAAGTCTGTCTCCCATCGAAATGTTGTTTGAAATTAGCCAACAACTGGGTTTGGGTATTGTTGAAAAAGATAAAAACATTCTTTTAACAGCACTTCGAGAACATCTCACCAAAAATGCTGCCGAAGATCGCGACACTTTAATTTGCATTGATGAAGCCCAAAGTATTCCTGACATCACTACTTTAGAAGAGCTTCGTTTGCTGCTGAACTTTCAACTAGGTGATCGCTTTTTAGTCACACTTTTGCTTGTGGGTCAACCCGAATTACAAGAAAAAATTGCGCAAATCCCACAACTACAACAACGCATCGCACTCAATCTGCATGTCGGCAAGCTAGGCATTCAAAACACCTTAAATTATGTGTTACACAGACTACGTGTTGCTGGTTGTGAACGCCCTATTTTAACCAAGCAGGCTATTATGCTTATTCATCAACATACGGGTGGTGTACCAAGGCGTATCAATCATATCATGGACAGATGTTTACTGGTTGGACAACGCAACTCAACATCTTTGATTGACAGTAAACTGGTGCAAGCCACCATGCAAAGGTATCCAGGCTAATGACAAAATATTTTGATTTATTACGCGCACACCAACAACATAAAGAACATGCTACGACTGATGATAGTATTGAAGTAACAGAGACTGAAAGTACGAACAACCAACATAACCCTTATGCCCAGCAGGGCGAAAGTCATGATTCCACATTAGAACCTGAGGTGACAATAGAGCTTCTTGATGAGGAAACTTTGCCTGAAGATGAACAAACCATCCAAGCACAAGAACTTAGTATTGATGCCTTGCCAACTGAAGCAGAAACTACGCAAAAACCTATACAAAAAGAAGCAGCAGTAGAAAGTTCTCCAACAAACAAACACAGTTTTTCAGTTGCAGCTTGGTTGCAAACAATTAGCCAATCGTTACAAATAATTTTTCAGGCTGCAGAGAAACAAGAAGCAACGGATGTAAGCATTTTAGATGCCCCGCTACAAACGCTGATGGAACAACTTGAGGATAACACTAAGGTTTTGGATGCTTTAGAGCTAGAAATCAGCCGTAATATTAAACAAATATGCAATGCTGACTGCAGCGTAAATGACTTGGTTGAAAAATCTATTATGATGATGCTTTATACCATCAAAATTAGCTTACGCTTACAACTACAACACCATGCCATTGTAGAGCATGCTACTGCTGCCATGTTACATCACATTGGTATGGCGATGGTGCCTAACGAAGTCCGTCATAAGGCTGGCAAACTTACCAAAGATGAACTTGCTTTGATTCGCCAAGCCCCTGAAAATGCTGTAAAATACCTCAAGTCATGCCATGTCACACATGAAAGTATTTTACTTGCTGCTGAACAAGCTGCTGAACGCTATGATGGCAGTGGTCCACTGGGGCTAACAGGACATGACATTGCTTGGATTGCTCGTGTTGTTGGATTATTATCCATGTTTGAAGCTTTGATTCATATCCGCCCTTACCGTCAGCGTTTATTGCCTCGCGATGCTATTCGTGAGCTGGTTAACCGACATAAAAAAGCTTTTGACCCTATATTACTCAAAGCATTGATTGAAGCTGTATCACTATACCCTGTTGGAACTTTCGTACAATTAAACACAGGAGAAATTGGTCAGGTTATCATGGTGCACAGTAAATTCCCGTTGCGCCCTGTCGTTTACATCAATATGGATAGCCATGGTAATCCTATCACGGCTAGAGAAATTGACTTAAAACAACAACCCAACCTAATGATTCAGAAATGCATGTATGAAGAGTCATTAGGGAGTGATGATTCTTAAATAAAGATGGGCAATAAAATCACAAAAAAGGAGCTTGAGAAAGCCCTTGATACTTATGCCAATCTGGTTGAAATGTACCCTGACAATGAGTCTTATTTAAAGCGGTACGCCAAAATGCTGCAAACCTTAGGACGTGAAGCAACAGCAACCATCACCCTGCAACATTTGCATGATATTATTGCCAAACGCTCCCCCAAAGAGGCCAAAGAATTTGCAAAGCAATACCCACAAATCGGGCGCATCTTGCTGGATGACACTGCCTTTGAAGATCATGATAAACATGCCATTGCAGGAAAAATTATTTATGAGTTAACCAACAAATTATGGTTAAAAGTCCATCAAAAGACGCTTAAAGAAGGACAAGCTGTATGCCATGCTGAAGATTTAAGCGACACCCTTACCCTAATTGTTGAAGGTAATGCAGATGCATTTGCCATCAATACCCAAGGTACACGTATTCTCGTAGAGCATGTGAGTGAGATGGATATTTTAGGTGAACATACTTATTTTAAACCCAGCACTATGGACATTGATGTTTTTGTATCTTCAGAAACTGCAAAAGTAGTGGAAATCCCAAGGAAAAAAGTTTTAGCGATGATTGAGGGCAACCCACATCTAGAAAAAATGCTCAAACAACGTGCTATTTTTCGCACCCATGTACATGCTCTTGCTCGCAATGATGTATTTCAAACCATGCCCTTAAAACTCACCAAATATCTCGCAAGAAAACTTACCGTCCGCCATTTTAAAGCTAACACACTGATTTACGATTTAAAAAAGCCTGTGCATGGTATTGATATCGTTATCAAAGGTCATGTTTGTTATTTAGCACATAATCGAAATAAAGAAAAAGTAATGTTATCACCGCTTCCACCTTTATCTATCGCAGGTGACACATCACTGCATGGTGGTGAAACGACAAGCATGGCAGAGCTAGCCGCCAAAACAGATGCATCACTTGCACATATTGCCTTTGATGACTTATTAAATGTTAGTGTGGCTTACCCACCTCTTAAAGAAAAACTTATGCAGCATGCTGACCAGCAAAAAGTTAAAATGATGCAAGAAATTTCTAGGTTATAAAACAATGTTACAATGACAAAGCTTCATGATGATACCAAAAGTGCATTTCAACATTGTGCTGCCATGTACAAGCAACTTTACTCTATCTACCCTAAAGAACATAAGTATTTACAACACCAAATTGAATCTCTCATTCAACTTGGAGAACATGATGCTGCTGAACTCTTGCTTGAACAACTCAAAGCCTTATTACAAAGTAAACACAGTACAAACGCAGCACAGCAAGTAGAGAGTATTCAACAATACGTCAACCAAACAAAACATGTTCAGCAATATTATACCACCCCATTTTTACACCTTGCATCACAAAGCTTATTACAGTCATTTTTAAGCCAGCATACGCGCATCCAATGCAAAGAAGGACAGTATTTGATGCGCTATGGTGATACAGACCAACAAATGTATATTGTATTATCTGGGGAGCTTGCAGTTTGGAGTAGGGATAAATCTGGCAAAAAGCATTTTGAACATACTTTGCGTACAGGTGAAATCATTGGCGAACTTGCCTTCCTTGATAATACGCCTCGCAATGCGGATATTCTTGCCTGTTGCGATTGTCAATTGTTGGCAATTCCCGCCCAAGCTGTGTATAAGTTATTTGCAAAAGACCCAAAAATTGAATCTACACTACGACAAGAAGCTGAAACGCGTAAAATACAAGTTGCAATGAAGTGCAACCCAGCTTTTGCTAAGCTGCCTCAACATTTGCAGCGCATACTCGCCAAAGAGGCACGTTTTCAATACAACCAGCCCTTAGAACGGGTTTATGGTAGTGATGAAGCTATTCAATATATTGACCTTATTTACACGGGAAAGGTTAACTTTATCAGTGAACATCGTGATGGTAGCAGCTTAATGTTGCATGTTTTAAAAACAGGAGGGCTACTTGGCTGCTCTGCTGTTATCCCACAAATGAATCCAAACTATAGTGCCGATGTCGTAAGCATGGCTACACTAACCCGCATTCAATTTCCTCTAGATTGTATCAAAAAGGTTTGTGACTTAAATGCACGCTTCTATCAATCCATTCTACAGCAAGCGAAAACAGAACGCGACAATCTATTGCGTCACTTAATAAGAACATAATCAGTAATGACCTGAATAAAAAAGGCACTGTAAAAAATACAGTGCCTTTAAAAACAAAACTGAAACCGTCTGCCCTAAGGCAGAACTCCTACAAAACTATTATTGAGGAACGACGTTTTCTGCTTGTGGTCCTTTTTGACCTTGAACTACTTCCATAGTTACTTTTTGGCCTTCTTCTAAAGAACGGAAGCCTTCAGTGTTAATCGCAGTGTGATGTACGAATACGTCATCGCCACCCTCTTGCTCGATAAAACCGAAACCTTTTTCGTCATTGAACCATTTTACAGTTCCTTCTACTTGATTAGACATGTATCTTTCCTCTTTCTTGTGTTACATCTTAAAATTGCATTGTTTCTCTTAATAATTACCAATCTTAAAACCAGCTTGTACTAAAATCTTACCAATACGAACGGCATGATGTTCATATTATCCACTAAGGTCAACATAAATCTTACAAAAAACTAAAGCCCATGATTATGAATCAGTTGAAACAACTCCAAACGTGAGGATGGGTTATTCAAAAATGCACCGCTTAACTTAGAGGTTGTTGTCACAGCATCGGGTTTTTTAACACCGCGATAACACATACACGAATGTTTACACTGTAAAATGACTGCCACCCCCGCAGGCTGTAAGACTTCTTCCATCGCATTATGGATTTGCATGGTTAGCTTTTCTTGCACCTGCAAACGTTTAGCAAAACCATCCACCAAACGCCCAAGCTTAGATAAACCCACGACACGTCCATTGGGAATATATGCCACGTGCGCCTTGCCAAAAAAGGGAGCCAAGTGATGTTCACAATGACTATGTACATCAATATCCGACACCATGACAAGCTCATCATAACCTTCAACTTCTTCAAAGGTTTTTTTCAAATGTTCGGATGGATCTTCTTTATAACCAGCAAAGTATTCTTCAAAAGCTTTAACCACACGTTTGGGGGTTTCTAACAAACCTTCACGGTTTGGGTCTTCGCCAAAATGTGCCAAGAGAGCTTTCACATGCGCCATGGCTTCTTTATTTTTCGGGTCGTTCACATCAAATTCATCAGACATCAGCTTCTCCGCATACTTTAAGTGGCACAAACTAGCGTTACTTTCACAAATGAAAACGATGCCAAACTTAGGTCTATTATTTTATCAATGCTCTTGCCAGATATTTTTTAACAATATCGAACAGGTATCATCACCATCAATCGCCTTACTATTTTTCATAAGGTTTAAAGTTTCTTTGACTTGTGCTTGTTTTAACTGCTGTACTGTTTGCTGTAATGCAGGGCATTTTTTAAAGTATGTACGATAATCCTGTTCACCCAAGTGCATCAATACAGTATCAGATACCGCACGTACTGTTGCTGTGCGCTTAGCATTGGTCAGTATGGATATTTCACCAACCACACCACCTGTTTCCACAGTTTTCACCAGTGTTTCGCAGCCCTTGACATCAATTGTTACTGCAAGCTTACCTCTACGCACAATATATAAGCCTATACTCGTTTCATTTTCCTTAAATAACGTATCCCCAGCTTGCAGGTTGGTCATTGTCATCTTACGCGCAATATCATCTCGTACTTGTGCATCCACGTTGGCAAACACTGTGGTTAAAGCAAGCTGCTTCACCAAAATACGGCTCTTATATTTTTCTTCTATTTTTTGTCTAAATGAAGAAAAGTCTTCTTGGAATTTATCCAACAGGGCATAGGGCAGTTCAAACACCTCTGTTTCACCTTTAGCCACAATTTCTGCCGTGCGCCGACCACCTGTAAAATATGCAGTTTCACCACAAATATCATCTTCGCCTATATCACCTAGGTAGGTACGCTTGCCTTGAAGCGTTAAGTAACCAGACAACTTTCCGCTAATCACAATAAACATGGTTTGCGCATGGTCTCCCATTTTACTTAACACTTCTTTATCTTTTAATTTGCGGTAACGCAAACCTTGCAAAAGTGCATTGAAATTAGATTTATCAAAAGATTGAAATAATTGGCTAGAAACCAGCCTATGCCCCGCTCTATCTTTATCACTCAAACCATGCAGCAGCGACTCCGTTGCTAAATATTCATCACCACACATCTTGTATATACGATAAGGATTGGTCACATCATCGGGTTTAAGCTGCGTATATCTACGCAATGCAGCGACTGCTTTGGATGGGTAATGCTTTGCAAAGTTATTTGCAGCTTGTAAAAACCAACGTGCTGCTGATGCTGTATCACCTGCTTTTTGATAAGTTTGCGCTGCTAATAATGCAATATTCGGATTTTCTTCGCTCAGTATCATCGCCAATGCTGCATAACGATGTGCAGCTTCAGTAAACTTTTGCTGTTTGAGGTACTTTTGTACCGTTTTTAAAAAGACTTGGGCAGCTTTATCTTGTAATGATGTCACACCAAAATCTTTGAGCTCTTCCATCAATACTTTTTCCAAAGCCTTTGCTTGCTGCATCATAGCTCCTACAGTCTAGTTTCTATAGCTCGCAACCTACATCAAACTTGCGTGACTGTTAAATTTTCTCTATGCATAAAGAAAATAAATACTTAGATATTCGTCCTCATGTTTAACACAAGCACCAAAAAAGAAATTCTGAGTCTGGCTCAGCAACACGGTTTTGCCTTGTGCGCATTCACACAGCCTCAAGTAGATGCACTTAACCAAGCCGCTTTGGATAGGTGGGTAGATGCTAAAATGTATGGTGATATGGATTATATGGGGGAAGAAGTGCGCACCCATAGACGCAAAAATCCAGCCACCATGCTGGATGATATTCAAACCGTGATTTCTTTGGGTATGCCATATTCCCCACCCAATCATGAAAATGCTAGACCGCAACAAGGTATTATTGCCAGTTATGCTAGGGGTGACGATTACCACGAACTCATGAAGAAAAAACTCAAAGCTTTAGCTCGAGACTTGGACGCACTATTGGGCGAACATGGGCAACGCGTGTATGTGGATACAGCACCCGTATTAGAACATGCACTGGCTGCCAAAGGTGGTTTAGCGTGGCAGGGTAAACATTCCCTTAGCATCAACCGCGAGTATGGTTCATGGTTTTTCTTGGCAGAATTATTTACCACTGCAAACATAGCACCCGATACAGAAGCCACCTTACATTGCGGCACATGCACCGACTGCATACCCGCCTGCCCCACGGGTGCGATTGTTTCCCCCTATATCGTGGATGCTCGGCTTTGCATTTCGTATTTAACTATTGAGTTCAAAGGTTTCATTCCTGAAAACTTACGCAAACCTATGGGCAATCGCATTTTTGGTTGCGATGATTGCCAAACGGTTTGCCCTTGGAATGGCAAAGTTGAAGCACCACAAAATGATTTCCTCAAACCACGTGAGGATACATTTTTGCCAGACCTTGCTATGCTTCTGTCCTTAGACGATGAAGATTTTCGCCAAATGTTTCGTAAATCTGCCATTAAACGCAGCAAACGCGCAGGGTTGTTACGCAATGTGTGCATTGCCATGGGCAATAGCGGTGACACTGATTTCGTACCGCAATTGTTGGATGTATTAAACGATGCTGAGCCTTTGATTCGCGGTCATGCTGTGTGGGCATTACAACAATTGGCAGCAAATGATGAAAAAGTGCAGCAACACATACAAGTTTTGAAAGATAATGAACAAAATAACGATGTACTGGAAGAAATCGCCAGTTTTGAGAGGATAATATGAGTAAGATTAAAGCATTCATTTTTGATTTGGATGGCACGTTGATTGATGCCTTGCCTGATATTCGCGCCAATGCCAACCGCGCCTTGAAAAAACTAGGTTATGACTTCCAAATGACGATTGAAGAAACCCAACCTCACGTTGGCGGCGGTGCACAAAAGCTTGCCTCAAACGTACTTGGAAAACCCATGGATCACCCCGATACCATGGCTTTGTATCATGCATTTGCTGATTTTTATGAGCAACACCCTGCCGATGAAGGCACCCTACTTCCTGGTGTGAAAGAAACATTGGATACACTGAAAGCCAAAGGTTACCCCATGTGTATCGTCACGGCGAAACCTGCCAAAGCGCGTGTTAAAGTAACCGCCGCATTAGGTTTGGATGACTATATGACCTTGGCATTATCACCAGAAGATGGTTTCGCTAAAAAACCAGCACCCGATATGTTGCTAGAATGTTGTCGCGCTATGGGTGTTGACCACAGTGAAACAGTGATGGTGGGTGATACACGTTTTGATGTTGAAGCAGGTTTTGCTGCTGAATGTCACACGGTTGCCTTTGCAGAACATGGTTACCAAGATGTACCTGCGGAATATGCTGATAAAGTGGTAAGCTTGCCGCACTTCACGGATTTATTAAAACTGATTGATTGAGTTATTGAACCACGAAGAACACGAAGAAAAGTGTCATACTGAGCGTAGTCGAAGTATCTCATCCGTCATGCCGACCAATTAGGTGAATTGCGAAGCAAGAGAGTATCCCCTAGGGGACGTGGGGGCATCTCATATAGATTTCTCGACAAGCTCGAAATGACATCACCCCCTGCTATAGCTGTGCCGAAATAGTTAGCAAAAGAAGGGATAAAGCAGAATATTCTAATTCTGCGCCCGCTTTTGTTAGCTATTGAGGAAATACACAGCTATTTAGGGGCAGGTTTTTGATTCGAGGCATCCATGCCTCTCAGGGGCAAGCCCCGCACTAAAGTGCGCCTAAATCCGCTGTCCTGCGGATTTATGATTCGTTTTTGGCTG
>JALSZC010000300.1 GCA_027059605.1 Ghiorsea sp.
CGCGCGGTTTTTTATTTGGTGCTGCCTTAGCACAGCTTACGGGCGTAGGTTTTGTGCCTATTCGTAAACCAGGAAAACTTCCTGCTGATACCCACGCCATTGAATATGAACTTGAATACGGAACAGGCGTACTTGAAATTCATAGGGATGCCTTAAGTCAAGGTCATAAAGTTGTGGTGGTTGATGATTTATTAGCAACAGGTGGTACTGCAGCTGCAACAATCGCCTTGATTGAGAAGTTAGGGGCAAAGGTTGAAGCATGTTTATTTGTAATTGAGTTGGATTTTTTGGCAGGCCGCAAAAGACTTCACCCTATTCCTGTGCATAGTATTCTTCACTATTAAATAGAATATTGCTTATAAAGTATAGGAAAATTAAGCTATTTAACACCTTATATTCTATAAAACTTATAGCAACCAACAAAAAAGTTTTTTCCTCCTTATAGCCCATATGGGGGATTCACACATTATTGCTTAAGACTAGACTATGCCTCATAGCTATATTTTAGCTGGTTTTGAAGTTAGAATGGAGTAAAATATGACAATATTTTTTAGTCTAGAGGTGAAACGCAAACTAAAATTAACATTGTTTTTTTTAGGGTTTATTACATTTCAAGGGTGCACATTAGAAGGAGCATGTGAATATTATTATTCATCAACAAACAACTATTATTGTGATGATGTAAGTGATCCAAATTTACTTGGTATTTCAACAGCTTCTGATGTATGTTTTTATGGTGATGGCAATACTTTTCATGAGAGTTCTTCTTGCAATTCTATTGGATATAACATGCCTTCTAATGTTGGTGACTACCAATACAATGCAAACAAAGACCCTTCACCTTATGGTGCATACGCTTATGCCTCCAGTGGTGCAGCAGGTGGCGGTGCCTCAACCACAACATGTGACCCAAATACCGTCTGGACAGGTGCTCCTAATGATATCCAAGTAAGTACACAGTGCCAGGCAGCATGTGTATATGCAAATGCGGGTAACCAACAAGGGAAAGATGCTACATGTTCAATTGTCGCCCAATGGGGGGCAACAGCTAGTTGTTCTATTTGTCCATAACATCAATGAAGGAGTTGAATATGAATATATTAAAAATAATTACCTTGTTAATAGGGGTTACCTTTTCATCGCATGCACTAGCACAAACATTGTTATTTGAAATGACTTACCCTGCAGATGAACAAGCATCTGGATGTGAAGTTCACCATACTTTATATTTAAATGATTTTGAACAAGTCTCCATGCGATGGTTCGCCGAAAGTGTATGTGCTGGAGATGTAGTTACTAGTGGACAGGTTACATTCTCGCAAAACACCATGAAAGCTTGGCCAATATTGCTTCGTAAAGCAGCCGCATGGGCAGATAAAGATACTTCAGAAAAAGAAGTTACAATGCACCATTGGGGTAAACATATCTTTGTTAAAGCTCTTCGAGATATAAATATCCTAGGTGAGAAACATGTTTATTTTACAATTCAAAATAAAAGTTTCCCACTTGACCTTCAGCGTCCTATGTTGATTGACGTTTCTAACAAAGATTGGAAAAAGTTGGCAGGTGCAATTGCTCAACATGTTTCTTTGCACCCTTAAACTTTATGTACGTAAACGCAGGTAATTTTGCCTGTGTTTACAACATTAGATCAGTTAGAAACTCTAACTATAATAAAGAATGAAACACCTTTTCAGCCTGTTTAATCAACACCTTTTCTACATCATCACGCTCTATATCTAATCCCAGTTCAGCCAATGATGTCACGGGTGCATCCTGCATACCACATGGCACAATGC
>JALSZC010000301.1 GCA_027059605.1 Ghiorsea sp.
TTTGAACGCCGTGAAGTCGAGGTTGGCAAAACCAGTATGGGTTTGATTCCCATTACCAAAGGTGTTGCTGAAGGTGAACGTGTGGTTGTTCAAGGCGCATTTGTACTTGCTTCAGAGCTGGCGAAATCTGGCTTTGCAGTACACAACCATTGAGGTTGAGTGATGTTTTCTAAAATTATAGATGCGGCTACGCATAATCGTTTTTTAATCCTTTTATTGCTTATAGGTTCTATGGCGTATGCCATGTTTGTGGTGCCCAAGCTTAACCTAGATGCATTTCCTGATGTCACCAATGTGCAGGTGCAAATCAACACAGAAGCGCAAGGTTTGGCTTCTGAAGAAGTAGAACAGTTGATTACGTATCCGATTGAAGCGGTGATGTATGCTTTGCCTGATGTGGAAGAAGTACGCTCCATTTCCAAGACAGGTTTGTCGGTGATTACGGTGTCATTTAAAGAAGGTACAGATATTTATTTTGCCCGCCAATTGGTCTTCCAAAAGCTACAAGATGCCAAGCAAACAGTGCCACCTTGGGCAGGTACACCCAAGATTGGTCCGAATACATCGGGGCTTGGTCAAGTGTTTCAATACATCATCAAAGCGGCCCCAGATACCAACTATGATGCTCTAACATTAAGAGCATTGAATGACTGGGTGGTGAAGTTGATGTTGATGCCTGTGGAAGGTGTGACTGAGATTTTATCTTATGGTGGTGAAGTGCGCCAATACCAAGTGCAAATCAACCCTGATAAACTGCTTTCTTATGGTTTGCATGTGGATGATGTGGTTCGTGCTGTTGAAGCCAACAACCGCAATGCGGGTGGTTGGTATTTACCGCAAGGTGATGAGCAGCTTGTGATTCGTGGTGTGGGCTGGATTCCTGGTGGTGAAGATGGGTTAAAAGCCATTGCCATGATACCCATTAAAACAGTGGATGGCGTTTCCATTCGTGTGGCTGATGTCGCAAAAGTGGCATTTGGTGGTGAAATTCGTCAAGGCGTGGTCACCATGACAGAACGGCTTGATGATGGAAGCATTAAACAGCTTGGTGAAGTGGTGGTAGGCATTGTGATGAAACGTTTTGGTGCCAATACCAAAAATACCATTGATGATGTGAAGTCACGCCTTGAAATTGTGCAAAAATCTATGCCTAAGGGTGTAACCATTCAGCCATTTTATGATCAATCGGATTTGATTGATAAAGCGGTTTGGACGGTTGAAAAAGCATTATTAGAAGCCTTTGTGTTGATTATTATCATTTTACTTTTGTTTTTGATGAATGTAAGAGCTGCCTTTTTGGTGTTGTTGTCTGTGCCCATTTCGATTTTATCGGCTTTGGCAGTGATGGAGCACTATGGTATTTCAGCCAACTTGATGAGTTTGGGTGGATTAGCCATTGCCATTGGTATGATGGTGGATGGTTCGGTGGTCATGGTGGAAAATATCTTTAAACACTTGGAAAAGGTAAAAGATGGAGACCATGGTGTTGCTTTGCGTATTGCCGAGGCCGCTAAAGAAGTCGCTAGGCCTGTATTGTTTGCGGTGTTGATTATTATGCTGGTATTTACACCTTTGTTTTCGCTTGAAGGTGTGGAAGGTAAGATGTTTACACCTATGGCATTGTCGATTTGTTTTGCCATGTTTGCTTCATTGCTGGTGGCATTGTTTGTAATGCCAGTGTTGGCAACTTATGTGTTTACCAAAGGTGTGGTGCACAAAGAAAGCCTTGTACTTGCCCCAATTGCACGTGTGTACCACAAGCTTTTGCTGGGTGCGCTGGCAAAACGTAAAGCTGTGGTGGGTGGTGCCGCAGTTGTTTTTGTGCTGACGCTTTCAACATTACCATTTCTTGGTACAGAGTTTGTGCCAGAGCTTGAAGAAGGCACGCTTGCGATTCGGGTTACCCTTGCGCCTTCTTCATCTCTGCCATTTGCCAAGGCTACAGGTGAAAAGTTAGAGAAAGTGTTGATTGAGAGCTTTCCTGAGGTGACTTATGTTTCAGCACGGGTTGGGCGAGCAGAAATTGGTGGCGACCCTGAACCTGTATCAAACGTGGAATTGTTTGTTGGTTTAAAACCTGTGTCAGAATGGACAAGTGCATCCAATCGTAAAGCGTTGCAAAACTTGATGCGTGAAAAAATGGAAGTGGTGCCAGGTCTTCTTATTTCGTTTACGCAACCCATTGCCATGCGTGTGGATGAGTTGTTATCGGGTGTAAAGGCTGCTTTAGCGATTAAACTTTTCGGCCCTGACCTCAAAGTGTTGGCTGAGAAAGGAAAAGAAATCGAAAAGTTGACGAAAAGTGTTCAAGGCACGCGTGATGTGGAGATGGAACAAATTGCGGGTGAAGCGCAATTGGTGATTCGCCCTGACCGTAGCAAATTGGATAGCTATGGCATCCCTGTGGATGATGTGATGACCTTGGTTGCTGATGCTATTGGCGGCTCTTCTGCGGGTCAGGTGATTTCTGGCAATGAGCGGTATGATATTTATGTGCGTTTGGATAAAAACTATCGTAACAATGCAGAAGTGATTGGTGCCTTGATTTTACAAACTGCATCGGGTGCTTGGGTGCGCCTTGAAGATGTGGCAAGCATTGGTGTGGAACAAGGACCTCCCATGATTAAACGTGATGATGTGCAACGCCGTATTGTCATTCAGAGTAATGTGGAAGGTAGGGATATGGGCAGTATTGTTGCTGAACTTGATCAGCGTATTCAAAGTGAAATTGATTTACCTACAGGTTATTCTGTGGTGTTTGGAGGGCAATTTGAAAACCAGCAGCGTGCGCAAGCCAAGTTGATGGTGGTCGTGCCGCTTTCATTATTGATGATTTTCTTGTTGCTTTATTTCATGTTTCATTCTGCAGGGCAAGCCACATTGATTATGTTAAATGTGCCTATGGCTTTGATTGGTGGAATTTTAGCATTATTGGTATCAGGTCAATATTTGTCTGTGCCATCCAGTATTGGGTTTATTGCACTCTTTGGTGTGGCAGTGCTCAACGGTGTGGTGTTAGTGGATGCGATTAACCGACATTTGGGTGATAGTGCTGATGTGGATGAGGCAATTCGTCAGGGTTCGGAAAGTAGGCTTAGACCTGTATTGATGACTGCCTTGATTGCAGGTCTTGGGCTTGTGCCATTGTTGTTGGCAACTGGTATTGGCTCTGAAATCCAAAAACCATTGGCAACTGTGGTGGTTGGTGGTTTGGTTTCCTCTACATTTTTGACCCTGTTTGTGCTACCTTGTTTGTATGCATATTTCAGTAAAGGAACTGTAGACGACGCACGAAGGACATAATCATGTAAAGCATAGCCATGAAGGGCATCACCATGGGTTAGGTGCTGCATTGTGGTTTAACCGTAGCGTTTATGTTGGTTGAACTGGTGGGTGGTTATATTTCAAACTCGCTGGCTTTAATGGCGGATGCAGGACATATGGCATCCGATGTCATGGCACTTGGCTTGGCAATGGTCGCGCAGCGTATAGCTGCGCGACCTGCGCATGCAGGTATGACTTATGGTTATGGGCGTGTGAAGGTGCTTGCAGCACAAGTGAATGGATTAACGTTGTGGTTTTTGAGTGGTGGATTGTTAGGGAGGCTGTAGGGCGCTTAGCCAATCCTCCCGAGGTGCAAGGAACAATGGTGTTGGTGATTGCTAGTGTAGGTTTATTGATCAACCTTATGATTATGCGTTGGTTGCATGGCAGCCATGACTTAAATACACGTGCAGCATACTGGCATGTGCTGGGTGATGCTTTGGGTTCAGTGGCAGCCATGGTTTCTGGGCTGGTGATTTTGTTAACGGGTTGGATGCCTATTGATCCAATCTTATCCTTTTTTGTGGCGGCTGTGCTTGTTTGGGGAGGTTGGTGTACACCATATTCATGTTTGGAAACTGCCCAATGCCAAGCTTGCAGCTTCAGCACATATAGAGGTAGAAGTTATGGAGGATTGGCCACAAATACTTAAGCTTTTACAGAAGATATTAGCAGAATACCATGTGGAACATATTACATTGCAAGCTGAATTGGTTTGTTGTTCAGAAAGCAAAGAAGGAAATTGTCGATAATATTCGTTTATAGCCTATATTGGCTTGTAAGTGGTCTATAGATACAGTGAATTTTTCTTGTTGTTACGATAATTGGATGTTTTGTTAACTAAAGGTATTTATAGCTTTAAAGCTGGTTTAGACAAAGTGAGAAGCAAAAAGTGTGACTCAGGAACTTGCCAAATGTGAAAGCTCACGTTAGAAGGCGGTTCTAATTTCAACTGGGAGGACAAACATGTCTGCAGAAATTGAAGCAAAGATTATTAAAATTGTAGCTGATCAACTCAATGTTGATGAAAGTGAAATCAACTCTGATTCATCTTTTGTTGATGACTTGGGTGCTGATTCTTTGGATACAGTAGAGCTTGTTATGGCATTTGAAGAAGAATTTGGCGTAGAAATTCCTGATGATGATGCTGAAGGCATTCAAAGCGTACAAAACGCTATTGACTATATCGCTGCAAAGGCTGACTAATTGTGAATAAACGCGTTGTTGTCACGGGTGTCGGTCTTGTAACCCCACTTGGTACTGGAACTGATAAATCATGGAGTAACCTCATTGCAGGTAAGTCGGGTATTGGTCGGATTACGCATTTTGATGCGGAAACGGCGGGTATGGCTTGCACCATAGCAGGTGAGGTAAATGATTTTGATGTCAACGCGTTTGTTAACAAAAAAGATGCACGTAAAATGGATAGGTTTATTCATTTTGGTATCGCTGCCGCTGATATGGCACTTCAACAATCAGGGCTAGAAATCACAGATGAAAATGCAAAACGTGTTGGCGTGGTGATTGGTTCTGGTATTGGTGGTATGCCTGCGATTGAAAAAACCATGCGTGCTTATGAAAAAGGTGGAACAAGGAAGATTTCACCATTTTTCATCCCTATGACCATTATTAATATGGTTTCAGGTTGGGTGTCCATGTTAACAGGTGCTAAAGGTCCGAATACAGCAACAGTAACCGCTTGTGCTACAGGTACACATGCTATTGGTGATGCATTTGAAATCATTGCTAGAGGTGATGCGGATGCCATGATTGCTGGTGGCACAGAAGCTTGTGTTTGTGAGTTGGCAGTTGGTGGTTTTGCCGCAGCGCGTGCATTATCCACACGCAACGATAGCCCTGAAACGGCATCGCGTCCTTGGGATAAAGATAGAGATGGTTTTGTCATGGGTGAAGGTGCAGGTGTTCTTGTGCTTGAATCTTTAGAATCTGCACAAAAACGTGGTGCTGAAATCTTAGCCGAAGTGGTGGGTTATGGTATGTCAGGTGATGCTTATCATATGACATCTCCTGCACCAGAAGGTGAAGGTGGCGGACGTTGTATGCAAGCTGCTTTGGATGGTGCAAAAATTAACCCTGAAGAAGTGGATTATATCAATGCACATGGCACATCAACACCTATGGGTGATTTGTGTGAAACCCAAGGTATTAAAAATACATTTGGTGAGCATGCAAATAAATTGATGGTCTCATCTTCTAAATCCATGACTGGTCATTTATTGGGCGCAGCTGGTGGTATTGAAGCTGCATTTTCAGTGCTTGCAGTACACAATGGTATAGTGCCTCCGACCATTAACTTGGAAAACCCAAGTGAAGGCTGTGATTTGGATTATGTGCCGAATACTGCACGTGAAGCCAATATTGATGTGGCGATTTCAAACTCATTTGGGTTTGGTGGTACTAACGCATCAGTGATTGTTCGAAAATTCAAATAAAACAAAAACAGCAACTTTATACTCGAATACTTAAAGCAGAAGCATGCAGTGCTTTTGCCTTTTATGCTGCACATCAACATCTTTGTAAAGCATTGTTAGAAGACCCTAAAGGTTCGGGAAAACAATTTATTGTTTCCCAAGCAGGGCAAACAAATACGCTAAAAAACAAACAACAACGTGACGCATTTTTTAATGCGTGGCGTAAAGAAATTGCTGCTCCACGTATTCATTTTCCAAGCTTACACTTTATCTTTTATTTGGCTTATGAGGCAGGTTTATTGTTTGAAGACTTGCCACAGCCCAAACATCAAGAAAGTAGCACTCTGATTTGGTGGCATCAACCTGATTGGTCGTTGTGTTTTGATGATGAAACCAACCATGTTTATATGTCATCTACGGTCTCTGAAGATGAACTGGATATGCTGGAAAGTTTATTGCGTGATACCATGCAGCGAGAAACTTACTCCATCAAGATTGGGGATGTTGATGAAACAAGCTTTGATTATCAACAAGCTGTGAAAGCTGTGAAAACATATATTCAGGCTGGTGATATCTTTCAAGCCAATATTGCGCGCTTTTGGTCGTCACCGTTATCTAAAAAGCATTTATTTGCTTTATACAGTAAACTTCGTGAAGTAAATCCAGCACCTTTTTCCTGCTTTGTTGAAACAGGTGAGATCACAATTATTTCCGCATCACCAGAGCGGCTTTTTTCGATGAGTGCCGATGGTGAAGTTTCAGCAAGACCGATTGCAGGCACGCGCAAACGCAGTGAAGGTGAGGCAGATAATGCTTTGCAAGATGAGTTGCTTTTATCTGAAAAAGAGCGTGCTGAACATATCATGTTGGTGGATTTAGAGCGCAATGATTTGGGTCGCGTGTGTGAAGCTGGAAGTATTCATGTGGATGAATGTATGGTGATAGAAAAATATGCCACGGTGCAACATATTGTATCGAATGTGCGAGGTAAATTAGCTGCGGGGCTTGATATGTTGGATGTTCTTGCGGCTAAGTTTCCCGGTGGCACGATTACAGGGTGCCCCAAAGTGCGTTGTATGGAAATCATCCATGAATTAGAGCCGCAGGCTAGGGGGGCATATACAGGTGGCGTGGGTTATATGGCATGGGATGGTAGTGTAGATATGAATATTTTGATTCGTACATTTTGGCATCAAGATGAAACCCTACATTGGGCGGCAGGTGCAGGTATTGTTGCTGATTCTGTGCCTGAACATGAGCAGGTAGAAACCGAACATAAAGTTGAAGGTTTATTGCGAGCATTACATGATTAAACAGGTTGTGGTTACTGATGCTTGGTATGAACATGATGGGCAATTGCTGCTTAATCCAGCA
>JALSZC010000302.1 GCA_027059605.1 Ghiorsea sp.
TAGTAATAGCACCTGGTCCTGGACCAATTTCAATCGCGGTCTCGCCAACAGGTACAGCTTCTACAATGGTATGAATGGCTTTTTGGCTAACCAAGAAATGTTGCCCCAATGCTTTATTGGCGCGAAAATGTTCTGACCCTGAATGTTTAGACATGGGGCTACTATACAAAACAAGGAGTAAACATCTATGCAACATTGGTTTTTCCTCATTTCTGCCATTGTATTGGAAGTTGCTGGTACCACGGCTATGAAGTTCTCCCAAGGTTTTACCAAAATCGTACCATCTGTGCTCATGGCTGTGCTTTTTCTATCATCACTTGCCATGCTTACCCTTGCTTTAAAGAAGTTTGAAATTGGCATGGCGTATGCCATTTGGTCAGGGCTTGGCACGGCTTTGATTGCAGTATTAGGCATTTATTTATTCAATGAAACGGCAAGTTTGATGAAGTTTTTCAGTATTCTTCTCATCATTGCAGGCGTTGTTGGTCTTCATTTAAGCGGAGCCAAACATTAAACATCTCAAATTTGACCACACTTTTACCCAACAACTGCCTGCCGACCCTATACAAGGTGCACAACGCAGGCAGGTTTTAGAGGCTTGCTATTCATGGGTAAATCCTAAAACAACCGCAGCACCCAAACTATTGATTCATAGCCCCGAAGTGGCTGAACTTTTAGATTTAAGTGATGAAGATTGTCACTCCGACTTGTTTACCCAAGTCTTTTCAGGTAATGCGCTTCTCGATGGCATGAAACCCTATGCTATGTGTTATGGCGGGCATCAATTTGGTCACTGGGCAGGGCAACTGGGTGATGGCCGCGCTATCAATTTAGGTGATGTCATCAATAGCAAAGGTGAGCGTTGGACTTTACAACTTAAAGGCGCGGGAGAAACGCCCTATTCCCGAACTGCAGATGGTCTAGCGGTGCTGCGTTCATCCATTCGTGAGTTTTTGTGTAGTGAAGCCATGTTTCATTTGGGTGTACCCACCACTCGCGCTTTAAGCTTGTGTGCCACGGGTACGCAAGTGTGGAGGGATATGCTGTATGATGGCAACCCTGAGTATGAACATGGTGCTGTAGTTTGTCGTGTTGCTCCTTCGTTTTTACGCTTTGGCAATTTTGAAATCTTTGCCTCACGCAACGACCTTAAAACACTAAAAACACTGTTGGACTTCACCATTCGTACTTATTTCCCCCATGTGATTGAAGGTGATACCATCAATACAGGCACTTACACCCGTTGGTTTGCCGAGGTTTGTGATACAACCCAAACCATGATTGTACACTGGCAACGTGTGGGTTTTGTGCATGGGGTGATGAACACGGATAATATGTCGGTTTTGGGTTTAACCATAGATTATGGCCCTTATGGTTGGCTGGAAGATTATAATCCCGATTGGACACCCAACACCACTGATGCCGAGTTTCACCGCTATGCCTATGGCAACCAAGCCCATATCGCCCACTGGAACTTGATGAAGCTGGCACAAGCTATTGCCCCTTTGTTTCAGGGTACCACACCTTTGCAAGATATACTCAATGATTATGCCCCTGCCTACAAGAAGGCTTGGCAAACTATGATGCAGCAAAAATTAGGCTTAAATACTTTTGATGAAGTTTTGGTTGAGCAACTGATGAACCA
Organism: Ghiorsea sp.; assembly: GCA_027059605.1. GTDB lineage: Bacteria > Pseudomonadota > Zetaproteobacteria > Mariprofundales > Mariprofundaceae > Ghiorsea. Next base: position 1,646 of record JALSZC010000302.1, read on the forward strand.
TTTAGAGCAAATCGAAACGGATATGACGATATTTTTTAGAAAGCTTGGCGATATTTCAGCGCAAAACACAGTCGAACAATGCATACAAACCATCAGTCCCGCATTTTATGATGATGACTGGAAGATAAAAGCAAACAGCA
>JALSZC010000303.1 GCA_027059605.1 Ghiorsea sp.
ACCATCTCACGCGGCATCGCTAAGAATTATGATGTGATTATTATTGATACGGCAGGTCGTGTACAAACCGATACCAGCCTGATGAATGAATTGGCAAAAGTATATCGCGTGATTGGCAAAGCCTTGGATGGTGCCCCACATGAAGTTTGGCATGTGGTGGATGGTGGCACAGGGCAAAATGCGATTGTACAAGTCGAAAAGTTCCGCGAAATCATCCATACCACGGGTTTAATTGTCACCAAACTTGATGGTACAGGCAAAGGTGGCGTGGTATTGCAATTATGTGATAAGTTTAAGTTACCTGTTCGTTATATTGGTGTGGGCGAAAGCTTGGAAGACTTGATGCCTTTTAATGCAGAAGCCTATATCGACAGCCTACTTCCCCAAACGCAACAACCATCAACATAAACGCCAAATTCTTTGCCGCTGAACATCAACACGTTCCCACTTGGATGTATTCCCTTCAGGTAAATCTGCGGCACCTGTAATAAGGTAACCACCTTTATGCATGGTTCTTGCAATACGGTCAATAACACGTTTGCGCTCTTCAATACTGAAATAAATCAATACATTACGCAAAAACACAACATCAAACACACCAAAACGGCGCATTTGTGTCACCAATGTGTCTGACACTAGGTTTCCTTCATGAAAACTTACCATTGCTCTTAAATCATCACTCACCACCCACGATGATCCAACTGGTCGAAAAAACTTGTTTAACCTAGGCATAGAAACACCACGCTTCACTTCAATATCCGAATATGCACCCTTTTGCGCAAAAGCGACCGATTCCGCAGATAAATCTGTACCTACTATTTTTACTCGTTGCCTAGCATTGGGCATAGCTTCACAAGCTGTCATGGCTATCGAATATGCCTCCTGACCTCGAGATGAAGCCGCAGACCATATATTAATAGGTGCGCTTGTGCCTTTATTTTGGTTAATTTCAGGAAAAATATGTTCTTGTAATGCAACAAAGGGGTAACCATCCCGAAAGAATAAAGTTTCATTGGTGGTCATCAAATCAATCGCTTCATCTGCAAGCGCTGAATTTTCCTGCTGTTTTATCTTCAGAATAAGTGCATTCAAATCGTCCACACCATATTTTTCCACTAATTTCTGTAGCCTTGATTTAACAAGATATGCCTTACTTTGGTTAATCACAATACCGCTTTTGCGCTCTAAGAACTCACGGAACCATGTAAACTTATGCTCTTTCACCACCTACCTCCTGTAGATTTTATTTTAAGACACATACTTTAGCAAAGCTTGAGGTATTGCAGCTAAAGGCAGCACTTCATCAGCAGCACCATTGCGAAAAGTTTCACCTGCCATGCCCCACACCACACTGCTTTCTTCATTTTGAACAAGCACACGATTACCTTTTTCTGACAATAGCTTAGCTCCTTTAGCACCATCATTACCCATACCTGTCAAAACCACAGCCAATGTTTTCACTGTTGGTGATAAGGCAACCAATGATTCATAAGTTACATCCACCGATGGAATGGCATGGTTGACACGTACCCCCTCCTCTAACTGTGCGACTAAAGAAGAGCCTCGCTGTGCGATTTTCATATGCACATCACCTGGTGCCATATATACATGACCAGCTTGAAGTAGTTCACCTTGCCCTGCCACACTACACGCTAATGAGCAGCTTTGATTCAAACGAGTTGCAAGTGAATTAATAAATGCTTTAGGCATATGCTGAGTAATTACAATGGGTACCGAAAAGTTTTCAGGAAGCTGACTTAATACCTCTTGTAAGGCAGCAGG
>JALSZC010000304.1 GCA_027059605.1 Ghiorsea sp.
CTTGCCGAAGATATGGCATTTACCGATTTAACAGCCCAAGCCACCATCAGCCAAACACAGCAGGGCAAGGCAACTATTATCGCCAAAGCTGATGGTGTATTATCAGGCTGTGATATTGCCCAGCAAGTATTTAACACTATGGATGCATCTATTTTACAAGCTTGGCGAAAAACAAACCAAGACCAAGTACAAGCTGGTGATGTCATTTGTCAACTTGAAGGCAATATGCGTATGCTTTTATCTGCTGAACGCACTGCTCTTAATTTTATGCAACATTTATCAGGCATTGCCACTGCCACTGCCTTATTCGTTGACGCTTTAAAAGACACCAACTGCGATATTGTCGATACTCGGAAAACAACACCAGGGCTTCGCGTGCTTGAGAAAAAAGCCGTGGTTGATGGCGGCGGTAGTAATCATCGTATGGACTTGGCTTCAGGTATGCTGATTAAAGAAAACCACATTGAAGCAGCAGGCTCTATTACCGATGCAGTTGCCGCCTGCCAAAAGCTTTCACCCAACACATGGATTGAAGTTGAGTGTGAAACCTTAGATGAAGTTGTAGAAGCGGTTCATGTTTGCCCTGACATTATTCTTTTGGATAACATGGATATTGCTACAGTAGAAAAAGCTCGAAAACTTGTGCCACCATCCATTATCTTGGAAGCATCAGGAAACATCACCCTAACCAACGCGCGAAACTATGCACAAACAGGCATCAACCGCATTGCTGTGGGTGCAATCACCCACTCTGCACCATCATTGGATTTATCCATGCGTGTTTCAAAACTCGTGTCATAAATTGACAATATTTGGAATCATCACTATTTTTTTCATCTTGAAGGAGTGACTGATATGCATATTTCATTAACACCCAAACTTGAATCCAAAATCAAATCCAAAGTCAATTCGGGCTTATACAACAATGCCAGTGAAGTGGTACGTGAAGCACTTCGCTTTATGGAAGAAAATGAAGAAATTGTGCAACAAATGAAGTTAAATCACCTTCGCCAAGCCGTTGCCACAGGCGCACATCAAGTGGAAAGCGGGCAATTTAGCACTCGCCAAGTGGATGACATTATCGCAGACTTAAACAACGCATAATCATGCCCCATACCTACCAATTATCACCCGCTGCCGATCAAGATTTGGTTGATATTTGGACATACAGCGCGCAACACTGGGGTAAGGCGCAAGCCAACCAATACCTCAAGGATTTAGAATCATGTTTTTTATCTTTGCTGCAATCGCCAACATTGGGTAAGCCACGCCCTGAAATCCGCCAAGGTTATGCATCAATTTGCCAGCATAAACATGTCATATTTTATCGTACTCACCATCAAACCATTGAAATTGTGCGTATTTTGCATCAACGCATGGACAGTAAACTGCATATCTCAAACCCATCAGAGGAATCATAGCCATGGCGAACGAGACCATCGCAGGAAAAACTCACCACCATGAACTTTAATATCCAACACTTTGAATCCCTAGATTCCACCAACAAAGAAGCCTTGCGCCAAGCAGAGCAAGGCGCACAAGAAGGTTTAACCATTGTCGCCGAGCAACAAAGCCATGGCAAAGGGCGTTTAGGTAGAACATGGGAAACCGTTGACCATGCCTTAGCCATGAGCGTGTTATTACGCCCACAAATTGATGTCAGCCAAATATCGCAACTATCCTTGGTTTCGGCTGTGGCAGCCCATGAGGCTTTAGCCTTGTTTGCCCCGCAAACACGCATCAAATGGCCTAATGATTTGCTTATTGATGGTAAAAAAGTATGCGGCATTTTAACGGAGATGCAACAAGGGCAACATGGACTTGCCGTGGTTGTCGGTTTGGGTATCAATGTTTCTGAGCCTAAGTCTGGCTGGGCAAAAGATATGCGTACACCACCCACCAGCCTCAACACATACAGCCAACACAACATCCATAAAGATGATGTGTTGCAAGCTATACTCGAATCACTCAACACTTGGTACAACACCTTTATTCAACATGGGTTTACACCCATCCTTAAAGCTTGGGAAAAGGCACATGTTGCCAATGGACAAACGGTGTCCGTACACGATGGTAAAACCTATATCCAAGGCATTGCATTGGGTCTGACAAGCGATGGCGCACTTCGCTTGTTGGTCAATGGTGAAGAACAGCGTATCATTGTTGGCGATGTATCAATTATGGAATCAACAACATGAATCAAAATAACGAGAATCAACAACGCTTCCTTTGTATTGATGTGGGCAATACGCAAATGGTATTTGGTCTTTACCATGGTGAAGATTTAAAAGCACACTGGCGTTTATCCAGCAATCAGCAGCTCACATCCGATGAGTTAAGCTGGCAATTATTTGGCATGTTTTCCCAATTTGGGCATGACCCTAAAGGCTTAAATGGCATAATGGTGGCATCAGTTGTACCGCATTTGGATGAAGTATTGCGTGAAGCATGTTTACAAACTTGCGCCCAGAAAGCTGTATTTGTTGGTGAGCCTGATGTGAAAACAGGCATGGCGATTGACTATAAAAACCCCAAAGAAGTTGGCGCAGACCGCATTGTGAATGCACTGGCTGCCCGTGAAATCTATGGCTCTCCCGCTATTGTTTTAGACTGCGGCACTGCCACCACATTCGATGTCATTTCAGCCGCTGGGCATTATGTGGGTGGCTTGATTATTCCAGGCATTGAAGTTTCCCTTGAAGCCTTATCGCAACGCGCTGCCAAGCTACCTGAAGTTGCTATCACACCTGTTGATACACTAATCGGGCGTGATACCATCAGCAGCATGCAAGCAGGTGTATATTGGTCAGCCGTGGATGGATTAAATGGTATTATCAACCGTTTACTCGCTGAAAAAGGTTATGAAGAAGCTGCAATTATTGCCACAGGCGGTTTAGCCGCTCGCTTGCAACATGACATGCCCAAAGTAAAAGCATTAGAACCCCACCTCACCCTCAAAGGCATTCTTATGCTCGCCAAAAAACACTTCACATGAAAAATATTCTTGGTTTCGTCATCGTTGCAGCCTTGGCTTGGTTGGCTTGGATTGTGTGGTTTCCACCTGCCACCATCAGTCAACAAGCTGATGTAAAAGCTTGGTTGCCCGAACGCCCTAACTTGGGCGTAAAAGAAGCCGAAAAATGGCGTGTTTTCACCCGTAGAATGGTGTGGAAACAAGGTGTAGATGATTTTAAAAAACGTCTGAAAGAAAAAGGTATGGAGGCATTGGTCTTGGAGCGTAAAGAGGAAGTTAAGCTGCATGTGTTTGACGACCCACGCACCTTTAACACATTTGCCGAAGCTGCTAAAGCTAAAAAAGAATGGACCATTGGTTCTGTGGATATTCTTAAACGTGATGATGGTAAGTTTTACCTTGGGTTGGGGCGTTTTTACCTTGCTGCTTATGCAGAAAAGCGTGAAAAAGCACTCAATAAAACAGGCAAGGCGTACAATTATGCACAGCACCGCAAAGTGATTCCAACTTACCGCTTTATTTTCCCCCCCTTGCCTGAAAAAGAAGCTGAAATTTTGTGGAAAAGCATACAAGATATGGGAGCTGTTGACCCTGTGATGATGACTGAAAATGAATTTAATGCCATGTTTATTGGTAATTTATAAAGCTTATGCATCCCATTAGGTTTGTAGCCTCACCACATTTCAATGACAGACCTAAGCATACGCCAATTGATTTGATTGTGTTGCATGCCATCTCTTTGCCTGATGGTGAATTTGAAACGCAACATATTTCCGACTTTTTTTTAGGTAGCCTTGATAGAAAAGCGCACCCTAGCTTTCAAGACTTAGCGGATGTACGCGTATCGGCGCATTTTGTGGTGGATAGAGATGGTTGCATCACCCAATTCGTCCCCATCAAACAACGTGCTTGGCACGCAGGTGAATCAGAATGGCAAGGCAAGAGCAACTGCAATGATTACAGCATTGGCATTGAGATGATTGGTGATGAACGCCAACCCTTTACCCGAAAACAATACACCGAAACCGCGCGTCTCTGCCGCACATTGATGCAGACGCACCCTATCGACAAGACACGTATTGTAGGACATCAAGATATTGCCCCCACCCGAAAATGGGATCCCGGCAAACAATGGGATTGGGGGCATTTTAATCGCTCTCTAGCACATATTCGTCATTTATATCCAAGTATAACGTAAACTCTGTTACGCTAAAACACCTGCATAAGTACTGTTTATGATGCGCTGGCAGGCTGCTTGCGACGCTGCCCTTGTGTTCTACGATGATTACTCTGTGACCTACGGTTACTATTTTGAGGTCTGCGGTTTTGACCAGCATTTCGTCCGCCGCGTTGCGGTTTTGCTTTAGGTAAATCAGACAATTTTTCGGTCGCTTCAAAACCTTCAATCGTCACTTTCGGAATCTCTTTCTTAATCAATCGCTCAATACCGAGTAACAATTTCTCTTCGTCAATGCTCACCAAAGACATGGCTTCGCCTGTATTGCCTGCCCTGCCTGTGCGTCCAATGCGATGCACATAATCTTCTGCCACATTGGGTAATTCATAGTTGACCACATGTGGCAATTGATCAATATCCAAACCACGCGCTGCAATGTCCGTAGCTACCAGCACACGAATCGTACCATCTTTAAAACCTGCAAGTGCCTTGGTGCGTGCTGTTTGGCTTTTATTGCCATGAATAGCTGCTGCATTGATACCATCAGTTTCCAATTGTTTGGTTAAGCGATTTGCGCCATGTTTGGTTTTGGTAAACACCAAGACTTGCTGCCAATTACCCTCAGAAATCAATTTGGACAAAACAGCGCGTTTTTGTGATTTGTTCACAGGATAAACCACTTGCGTGACTTGGTGCGACGTTTCATTGCGTGCCACTTCAATATATGTTGGATTATGCAAGAAACCACTTGCTAGTTTCTTGATTTCATTGGAAAAAGTCGCCGAGAAAAGCAGGTTTTGACGTTTCTTTGGCAATAATTTAAGAACTTTACGAATATCATGGATAAAACCCATATCCAACATTCGATCTGCCTCATCCAATACAAAAAATTCAATCTTGGATAAGTCTGCTTTGCCTTGGTTCACCAAATCCAATAAACGACCTGGTGTTGCCACAAGAATATCCACGCCACGTCTTAATTTAGCAATTTGCGGGTTAATGCCCACGCCACCAAACACTACAGTAGAACGAATCGGTAAATGTTTACCGTATGTTTCAACGCTTTCACCAATTTGAGCTGCCAATTCACGTGTAGGTGTTAATACCAAAGCACGAATATGTTTTGTTTTGCCAGCTTTGGCTTGCAATAAATGCAGCATAGGCAAGGTAAAGCCTGCTGTTTTACCTGTACCTGTTTGTGCGCCAGCCAGTACATCATCACCATTTAAAACAGCAGGAATAGCATTCGCCTGCACAGGTGTTGGTGTGGTGTACCCTGAATTGGATACCGCTTGAAGAAGCTCTTTAGAGAGCCCAAGTTCTTGAAATGTCATGTTATATTGTGATTGTAAACGGGCTACAAGTCACTGACTAGCGGTTTACAATATGTTCCGATTTATTTTCCAAAAGAAGTTAGGTTTCAGTGATAACCCAACAGTATAAAAAGCAGACTTTTATGTAAGCCCTACTTTTTAAGGATGCTGTACTATGAAGCCTTAACTTACAAAGCACAACCAAAGAAATATGAGCAATATTTAATGTTTAGAAAACAATATCCAGCATCTTGAAAGCAAGCATCAATAAAACCACAGCAAACACTTTTTTCAAAACAGCAACAGGCAAACTGTGAGAAAGCTTCACACCCAAAGGTACAGTGAAAACACTCATACTCGCAATCAATAACACGGCTGGCAGATACACATAACCCCATGCATATTCAGGCAAACCTTGCTCTCCACTACCACTTATGGCATAACCAATGCCGCCCGCCAAAGCTATGGGCACACCAAGTGCTGCAGACGTAGCAATAGCATGTTGCATCTTCACATTACACCATGTTAAGAAAGGCACACTCATCGTACCCCCACCAATCGCGACCAAGGCTGAAATACCCCCAATGCCAAATCCTGTTAAAGCAAGCCCAAGGCTACCTGGCAATGTTCGGCTCGGTTTGGGTTTGATATTAAGAAACATCTGTGCAGCCACATAAGTCATAAACACACTAAAAAATACTGCCAGAAACGTTCGCGGCATATAAGAAGCAGCAAAAGATAAGCTAAACGTGCCTAACAACAAACCCGTAGTCATACTTTTCCAAACATCCCAACGCACAACACCACGTTGATGATGGTGATAAGCCGAAGCAATTGCTGTAAACACAATAGCTGCCATTGAAGTGCCTAAAGCCAAGTGTACAACTTGTGAGCTATCAAAACCTTGGTAAGAAAAAATCATAATCAGCACAGGCACCATAATCCCGCCACCACCAATACCCAATAATCCCGCAAGAAACCCAACAACCAATCCCAATCCAAGGTAGGGAAGCATCCAGTACAACATATCCATTAGCTACAGTCTAAATGATACGCCCTAACATCACAATAAAACTTTAGAAAGTAAGAACATCCACCTTTAATTGAAAGAAAAACAAAGCTACCATTTTAGGGTCTACTTTTGGGATATAAGTAATATTTACAGCTATATTTTCAGTGCCTAACGTCATAACAGGTAGAGCACCAGGAAAGGGTTTATTGTTCTTAAAATTTTCTCTGGTCATCAAAAAAGCAACCAAACCAACATCTGCATATAACGAACTATCATCCTTGTGAAAGCGGCGCATCATACCACCACCAGCATAATAAGATGGGTTCTTATGTGAATCTAAAAAACCAGAAGCTGTGATAAAAGGAACCCAATCAGTGTGGTTATCGGTAAAGTCATATTGAAACCCTGTACCCCAGTTTCTTTCGTTAAAACTCGGCTGACCTACGGGTGCATCTTTTAAGTGATATGCCTTACCATTCAAGAGTAAGCTTAAATCATCTGCGAAGCTGGGTGCTATAAAAACACATAAGGCTAAAAACATAAGGCAAAATTGAACTGGTAATATAAGTCTTCTCATACCACCATTGAGCAACTACCCTGCCAGCATGAAAAGATATATTTATCAATAATTTATAG
>JALSZC010000305.1:0-23483 GCA_027059605.1 Ghiorsea sp.
AAACATGGGTCGCCAACAAACCATAACCACAACATAAGTCCATGCCTTTGCCTTGAAAAACAGGCAGATGTTTGAGTAAAAGCTGTGAACCTATATCCGCAGCCTTCCAACTGAATAAACCTGCTTGCGCCCATAAACCATGGCTTTCAATGATGCTTGGTTTCGCCGTATCCAACCATTGTTGCTGCAATGAAGTATTGAATAAAGCTGTTTTTTTAGCTGAAAACAATCGACATTTGCTCTTAGAGCTTGCTGCCACCTGCCCTGCTAATTTTTTGAGTGCTGATTCATACGATTTAGCACCATATTGATTTTCGCAAGCCACCATAAGCTTGCCATGCTCGCCCAAGTGTTCAAAGGCTTGTGCCATCCAACCCAAAGACTGCTTTTTATCTTTGCTTGGTATCAATAATACAAGGTCAAACTGGTCTTGCATGTCTGATACGGACAAACCCAAAGCATGAAGCTCCAATATATATGGCTTAAATGTTTGGCTTAGCACACATGCATCAGTTTGCTGTGAAAGTTTCAATAATAAAGGATGTGCAGTCGCATTCATAAAAGCCACACGTTTGGGCGTAGTACTTATTGCAGCTTTTAGGAGTAACGCTAATGCAGGTGATTCAATCAATCGAACTCATCCGCAAATTCGTCCTCGAACTCATCTCCATAGGCATCATCTTCGCTAGACTGTGGTGCAGGCGGCTGCCCATCATAAATACGATATTCACGGCTTTGTCGCCAGCCTTCGCGCACAAACACATAGGCATCCAATGCCATTTCATCACGCATTTTTACAAAATCTTCGATATTTGCTCTATCATTAATATATTTTAAAGCTGTTGCTGCAATAGCGGCAGGAGGGTTCATCACCATATAAAAATAGGTTGCACCATCAAGGTAGTAACCCATCACAGTACCTGGTGTATTACGCACTGAGTTCGGCCCTAAAATGGGGTACACAATATATGCGCCTTGCCCCACGCCCCACACTGCAAGTGTTTGCCCAAAATCTTCTTGATGTTTTTCTAAGCCAAGCTTTGATGCCACATCAAATAAACCAAGCACACCTAAGGTGGAGTTGAGCACAAAGCGTGTACTATCAGCTAAACCTTGTACCAACTTACCTTGCAATACATCATTAATAATAGTGTTAGGTTCTTGTAAATTATTGAAGAAGTTGGTGACTACATCACGCCCACCCTTAGGCACAACAGCAGTATAACCTTTGGCTAGTGGGCGCAGTGTCGCTTCATCCACCACTGTATTAAAGGCATCAACCTTTCTGTTCATCGGCTCTAAGGGGTCAAAATCATTTTCAGCCGTGGCACAACCTGTTTGCAATAAGGCCAAAAAAGCAAGTATGATTATTCTTTTCATGGCGGCGATTATGCAAGAATCATCTTGCATGTCGATTGCCTTCTTTACATTGGTGATGCATATACACACCATCCAGCACAAGTTTCATCATTTGGAGTGGCTTTATGGTTTCTATCGGAAAAACAAACACATTACGCATCATTAAAGAAGTTGATTTTGGTATCTACCTAGATGGCGGAAAAGAGTTTGGTGAAATACTCTTACCCATACGTTATGTACCCAAAAATGTGCAAGTTGATGATGATATTGAAGTATTTATCTATTTTGATTCAGAAGACCGTATCGTTGCCACCACAGAAACACCTTATGCCCAAGTTGGCGAGTTTGCCTTTTTAGAGGTTGTGGATGTCAACAATACAGGCGCATTCATGAATTGGGGGCTGATGAAAGACTTATTGCTGCCCTATGATGAACAAACCCATCGCCCAGAAGTTGGTAAATCGTATGTGGTGTATATCCTACAAGATGGCACAACAGGTCGTCCTATTGCTTCGATGAAAATCCGTGATTTCTTGGATGATGAATCACTCAATGAATTCAAAGTTGGGCAAAAAGTATCGCTGATGAGTGCCAATAAAACAGACTTGGGCTATCAAATGATTATCAACAATACCCATGTCGGTTTATTGCATCAACATGAAGCCATTCGCAGCATCAAACATGGTGAAAAACTACAAGGTTTTATCCAGAACATTCGTGATGACAGAAAAATCGATGTTTGTTTGCACCTTAAACCCAGTGAAAAAACAAACGAAATCACCGACCTTATTTTATACAAACTCAAAGCCAATGGAGGCTCTCTTGCTTTGCATGACAAAAGCGACCCCAAAGACATCCAAAAGACCTTTGGTATTAGCAAAGGTATGTTTAAAAAGGCACTTGGCGCACTTTATAAACAGAAAAAAATCAAGATTGAAACAGATGGCATACGCCTATTGTAAAACACATTCGTAACCTGCATCACATTCATAGATGCAGTAATACGTATCCATCGCACTCCCATAAAACACCATACACGGAGACATAACCTTTAAATGAAAAAAATACTCGCCATCTCTTTTGCTTTAATGACTGCAAACTCAGCTTATGCACAAGAGCAACCGCAACTTCTTTTTAATAACCCTATCATCGACATTACTTATCCCGATGTTGCTGGTGACTATTTGGTGTATTCACAACGTGTACATAAGACCCACCAGATTATGCAATTGAATCGCCATCAACTCAATGGTGCTGCCAAACATGTAGATGCTGCGTTTACCAATGAGGTTGTACGTTATGGCGCAGCTATTGCCAATGGTAACATTGCTTTTGTTAGCAACCGATTGGGCACAATTACCCCTTGGTTTGCCACTGAACATACACAAGTCGCTATGCAACCTGGCATGTTTCAATCACTACTCATGCCCAACCACCTTGAAGTGTCCACAGATGGTAATACTTGGGTGTTTGATAGCAGCTTAGAAACATCACGTACCCCACGTATGAACAAGCAGTTTACCGACAAAAAACTTGACCATGAACTACTCGGACAAGCTTGGCGTATGTATCATGAACGTTTATGGCTCAAAAAATCAGGTTATCCTAAAACAGAAGAAGGGATGGGGAACACTTTTGCTCAACCACAACTATTTGTAATGCATCCCAATAGTAATAGTCTCACTATGTTGGGTGATGGTTTTGATGCATCCTTATCCCAAGACGGTAAAAGCATGGTATTTGTGCGCGAAACCCATGGTAACTTTGACCTTTGGATGCAAAATACCGATGGTACAGGTCTCAAACGCTTAACCAAAAATACCTATGCTGATGTTGAGCCAAGCCTTAGCCCTGATGGTCAACATGTTGCCTTTGTTTCCAATCGCAACAGTCGTGGTGATGTATTACAAACCTTTATTCATGTGCTTAACTTACAAACAGGAAAAATTACAGCCGTCACATCGGGTATGGGCATCATTGATGGCGGGCCATCTTGGCTTGATAATCATACCATTATATTCCATTCCAACCGCGACCCTAAATCCCCCAATACCGACACAGTGGACAACTGGCGTTTGTGGACAGTAGCTTTGCCAAAATAATTTCAGAGGTGACATAAATTATGAGCCAGCAACAAACCATTCACATTATAGGCGCAGGTTTGGCTGGCTCTGAAGCGGCTTGGCAATTAGCCAAGCAAGGTTTTGCGGTCAACTTGTATGAAATGCGCCCCAAAACCATGACTCCTGCCCATAAAACCGATAAATGTGCCGAGCTGGTCTGCTCCAATTCATTTCGTGCAGATAATCTGGAGAATGCAGTCGGTTTATTGCATGAAGAAATGCGTCAGCTTGATTCACTCATCATGCACACGGGTGATGCCTGCCAAGTGCCTGCAGGTGGTGCTATGGCAGTAGATAGAGAGCTGTTTTCTAGCACTGTGACCCAGAAACTAGAAAGTGAACCTTTAATTACACTCATCAAAAAAGAAATCACTAAAATCCCCGAAGATGGTATCGTGCTTATCGCCTCGGGGCCTTTAACATCCGATGCTTTATATCAATCTATTCAACAGCTTACAGGCGAAGAGCATTTGAGTTTCTTTGATGCTATTGCTCCCGTTGTTGATGCTGAAACTGTGAACATGGACATTGCTTATTGGAAGTCACGTTATGATAAAAATGTAGTCGAAGGCGAAGCAGGTGATTACCTGAACTGCCCCATGAACGAAGCGCAATACAAGTCCTTTATTCATGAATTATTAAACGCTGAATACATGGCATTCAAAGATTTTGAAGATGTGCCCTTCTTTGATGGTTGTATGCCCATTGAAGTCATGGCGGAACGCGGCATAGATACTCCCCGCTTTGGTCCTATGAAACCTGTGGGGTTAGAGCACCCTGAAACTGGTGAAGAATTTTATGCTGTGGTGCAGTTGCGCCAAGATAATCGTGCCAAAAGCCTTTTAAATATCGTTGGTTTTCAAACCAAAATGAAATATGGCGAACAATTAAGAGTCTTCCGCATGATTCCAGGCTTGGAAAAAGCAGAATTCTTTAAGCTTGGAAGTTTGCACCGCAATACATTTATCAAATCCCCCTTACTCTTGGATAAGTCACTGCGTCTGAAAAAAGAACCGCGCATCATGTTTGCTGGTCAAATCACTGGTGTGGAAGGATATGTTGAATCAGCAAGTATGGGATTGATGGCAGGTAGATTTATCGCAGACATTATGCGAGGAAATGAGCCTAATATTCCGCCCGAAGATACAGCTATGGGCGCATTATTAGGGCATATCTCAGGCACACATATTTCAAGCTTTCAACCCATGAACATTAACTTTGGCTTATTGCCCACTGCACCCAAACGTGATGGAAAAAAACGGCTAAAAAAGTCTGAACGCAGACGTATGGTATCCGACAAAGCCTTAGCATCCTTGCAAGCATGGAAACAATCACTGTAAAACTTATGTCTTAACAAAAACAAATAAAGGGGGATATATGAAACATTTTATCAGAGCATTTCAATTATACGGCGTATTTTCAGGGCGTTCTACTCGAGAGGAATATTGGATGTTCACCTTCATTTATATGCTGGTTTACTTACTGCTTACCGCCATTTCGACTGCATTTGAAAACCAATTATTTCAAATATTATTTGCCTTATTTTCTTTGGCTGTAATTGTCCCCAATTTAAGCATTACTGCCCGAAGACTTCATGATGCAGGACATTCTGGCTGGTGGCAAATTGCCCCTTTTATTGGCTTGGTTTTTGCAGGCATTGGTACTGTTCAAGCATCATCTACCCTTAGCCTTGCTGGTATTGCGCTAACATTTGCACTTGCCATTGTATTGCTAGTCTTTTTGGTGAAACCCAGCGATGATGACAATCAATATGGTAAAAAACCTCTGGGCTCCTAAATATTTATACTCTTCTGCTTGCAGGCTAGCGTCTATGCTTTAGCTTAGCGCCATGCGTTATTCAAAACTTTTCTCTCCTACTCTCCGCGATACGCCTGCTGATGCAGAGGTAGTGTCGCACCAACTTTTACTTCGTGCTGGTTTTATTCGCCGTGTCACTTCGGGTGTGTATGATTATTTACCCTTGGGTTTACGTGTATTGCGTAATATCGAAAAAATCGTGCGTGAAGAAATGAACCGCGCAGGTGCGCAAGAATTATTGATGCCAATGGTTCAGCCTGCTGAATTTTGGCAAAAATCCGAGCGTTGGGACAAATATGGTCCTGAATTACTTCGGTTTAAAGACAGACACGGGCATAAATCTTGCCTTGGCCCTACCCATGAAGAAGTCATTTGTGATTTGGTCAGCCGTGAATTAAAATCGTACAAACAGCTACCAATGAACTTGTATCAAGTGCAAAATAAATTTCGCGATGAAATTCGCCCTCGTTTTGGTTTGATGCGTGGTCGTGAGTTTGTGATGAAAGATGCCTATTCCTTCCATGCATCACCTGAATGTTTGGCAAAAGAATACCAAAACATGTTTGATACTTACCACCGCATTTTTAACCGCTTGGGTTTAAAATTCCGTGCTGTAGAAGCTGATAATGGCTCTATTGGCGGCTCATCCAGCCATGAATTTCATGTGTTGGCTGAATCAGGTGAAGATCTGATTACCCACTGTTCAGCCTGTGATTATGCTGCCAATGTTGAAAAAGCATTGTCCACACCACGTGAATACTTAGGCAATGACAGCGAACTCAAGGAAGTCTCCACGCCCAATAAAAGTGCTGTGGAAGATGTAGCCGCATTTTTAAACATAGAAACATCATCCTTACTTAAAACCCTTATTTATGTTGCCATTGGTGGTGAAAACGATGGGCAAATTATTGCTGCTTGTGTGCGTGGCAATGACAATGTGCAAGAAATCAAATTGGCTAGAGCTATTGCCGCCAATGAAGTTGCTTTGGCATCGGTAGAGCAACTTTTAGCCATTGGCACTGTGACAGGTTTTGCAGGGCCTATCCAACTCGACTGCCCTATATATATGGATCAATCACTACAACATGCTGTTGGGCTTGTCGCTGGTGCAAACAAAAAAGATACACACATCACAGGTCTAAATATTGCACGTGATATTCAAGATGTAACCTTTGCTGACTTGCGCGAAACCCAAGTGGGAGATACTTGTGGCAAATGCGGCAAAGGACACATGGAAATGTCACGAGGCATTGAGGTGGGTCACATTTTTGAATTGGGTACGGTATATGCTAAACCCATGGAAGTATTGTTTCAAAATGAACAAGGTAAACGTGATGTTGCCACCATGGGCTGTTATGGGATTGGTGTGTCTCGCTTGATGGCAGCCGTGGTTGAGCAGTGCCATGATGATAATGGTATGATGTGGCCAGTGAATATTGCACCCTTCCAAGTCTCTGTGATTACATTAGGCAAATCTGAAACTGCATTTTCCGCATCAGAAAAGATTTATAACCAATTGCTTGATGCTGGTGTGGATGTGGTCTGGGATGACCGCAAAGAAAGCCCTGGCGTAAAATTCAAAGATGCAGAGTTAACAGGTATTCCGCTACGTATTGTGGTGGGTGATCGTGGTTTGGATAATAATGCCTTGGAAATTAAAACACGTTGGGGCGGTAAAGAAGAAGTTACACCCGATGCTGCAAGTCAAAAAGCATTAGAAATGCTGCAAAGCATGCAACAGGAGACCAACTGAGCCAAAGCTTTAAACAGTTTATGACCGCCAAACATAAAGGCGGTCTGGTTGTGATTTTGGGTTTTGGTTTTCTCATCACTTTACCCATACTTATTTTTAGCACACCCGATGAAAAACAGCGACTTATCCAAAGCACTACAACCATGCGTGTTTTAGAGCATCATGTAGGCTTACTCGATGTTACCCCTGATGAACGTAAAGAATTAAAAACACTACTAAACAAAAAAGTAAAACCTTTAAGCAACCAACCAGAACGGGATGCATGGGTGGCGCAAGTAAGCCCTAAAATCATGCAGTATGAAAAAAATGAACACAATGCAAAAGCCATTGCCCGCTGGGTTTGGATCTATGCGCAACGCCATGAGCTAGACCCCAACTTAATCCTTGCACTTATTACAATTGAATCACAATTTGACCCTTTTGCAGTGAGTAGTGTGGGGGCACAAGGACTTATGCAAGTCATGCCATTTTGGAAAAAAGAGCTGGGCAATGAAAGTGACAACTTGTTTGATGTTGCAACAAATATCCGCTACGGCTGCGCCATTCTCAAACACTATTTTAAACGTTATAAAACAGCAGAAAAAGCATTAGCAGCTTACAATGGCTCTAAAGGTAAAAACAAATATCCCGACAAGATATTTGCTGTCTTACCACAATTTCAGCGTGTTAATTAAGCTCCGCATTGTGATATACTTTTTGTACATCATCACAGTCATTTAAAGCTTCGAGCAAACCATTAAAATCCTCTACATCATCACCCGTAACTGCACATAGTGTTTGGGGTTCGTATGAAATATCATCCACTTCAAAGGTAATGTCTGGGTAGGCATCAGTCAGTGCTGTTTTAGCTTTAAAATACTCAGTATGCGGCACCAACACCGTAATCATACCATCTTCTAGCTCAATATCCTGCACATCCACATCCGCTATCATCAAAGCTTCGAGTACAGCCTCTTCATCATCACCTTTGAAAACAAAGACTGCAACATGGTCAAACATATGTGCAACAGCACCAGGACCACCCAGTTTTGAATTATTCTTAGTAAAACATTTGCGAACATCAGCAAAAGTACGATTTGGGTTATCCGTTAAACAATCCACAATCACCATACAACCTGCAGGACCAAAACCTTCATAACGCGCAGGTTGAAAATCTTCACCTGCCCCACCTTCTGCTTTATCCAAGGCATTTTTAATCACATGTGCAGGTACTTGATCTTTTTTGGCATTATCAATCAAACGACGAAGGGATAAATTACCATCTGGATCAATGCCACCGCTTTTAGCACAGACATAAATTTCACGACCATACTTCGAATACACCTTGGCTTTCATGTCTGCGGTTTTCGCCATAGACTCTTTTCTATTTTGGTAAGCTCTTCCCATCGTTTATCACCCTTGTTTTAAATATAAGCTCTAGCTTATTCAGTTTAGTTTTTTCTTCAATGTATCCAAAAATATGAGCGCATCTACAGGGCGCATAGCATCCACATCTACTTCACCCATAAGTGTTTCAAGTTCTGCTAATTTTTCCAAGCTTTTTTCTTGTTGCCGCTTCTCTGCTTCGGAAAACAACCCCAACTGTGTCTTACCTGATTCAGCCTGCAATTGTGAATCATGCTCAAGTCTATACAAATGTTCACGTGCAGATTTCACCACATCACGTGGTAAACCTGCCAGTTGTGCTACAGCAATACCATACGACCTATCCGCAGCATCTTCTACCACCTGATGCATAAATATCACTTCACCCTTCCATTCACGCACCGTCACCGATGCATTAAAAGCTGTGGCATGTGTTTCAGGCAAATCGGTCAACTCATGATAATGCGTGGCGAATAAAGTGAGCACATCTTTAGCAGCAATCAGTCGCTCTGCCACTGCCCATGCAATGGCTAGGCCGTCCCAAGTGCTAGTGCCACGTCCGATCTCATCGACAATCACCAAAGACTTGGGTTCAAGGTGATTCAAAATGGCTGCCGTCTCCATCATTTCCACCATAAATGTGGAACGCCCAGAAGATAATTCATCACCTGCCCCCACCCTTGTAAACAAACGTTTGGTGAGTGGAATACGTGCAACTTCGGCAGGCACAAAACAACCCACATGTGATAACCAAACAATCCAAGCTACTTGCCGCATATAGGTGGACTTGCCGCCCATATTTGGCCCTGTGAGTAACATAAACTGCCGTTTGCGCATATCCATATGCGTATCATTGGCAACAAAGGGGGCATCATGAAGAAACTGCTCAACCACAGGGTGACGACCGCCCTCAATTTTTAGTGTGGAACCACCATGCACTTCAGGACAAATGTATTGATGTTTCACTGCCATAGTCGCAAAGCAGGTTAATACATCCAAGCTGGCAACTGCCAAAGCAGCGGCTTGAATCATGCTTGTTTTGGCAGTGATATGTTGCTGTAATTCCGCCACCAAAGCTTCTTCTCTTTGCATGGCAGCATCTTTTGCACCCAATATTTCGGATTCAAACTTGTGCAGTTCATCCGTGATAAAGCGTTCTGCATTGACCAAAGTTTGTTTACGCACATATTCAGGCGGAGCAGATGCTGCTTGGGCTTTGGATATTTCAATAAAATAACCAAACACTTTATTGTATTTAACGCGAAGGTTGGCAAGCCCTGTTCTTTCTCTTTCTTTGGCTTCATAATCCTTTAGCCAATCATCAGCATCACCTGCCAAGGTACGTAATCTGTCTAACTCGGTATCAAAGCCCTGACGAATCACCCCGCCATCACGAAATAATGCAGGCGGTAAATCTACCAAAGCAGATGATAATAACGCGCCCAAGTCTTCAAGACCCAACATGGCTTCACGCATAGGTTTGAACAAACCTTCTCTATCTTGCAAAACATCAATCAAACTTGGTAAAGCTAAGATACTATCGGTTAAACCACGATAATCTCTAGGGGCTGCGCGATTTAATACAATACGCGCCAACATGCGCTCCATATCCCGAATATGCCGCAAACTTTTATCAAGCTGTTCTCTGGTCTCAACATCATCAACCAAACTTTGCACAGCCTGTTGCCGTTGTTTAATCTGACTCAAATCTGTTAAAGGGTTATCAATCCAATCACGAATCAAACGCGCACCCATAGGTGTTTGTGTTTTATCGAGCACGTTAATCAAGCTACCTTTGCGCTCACCTGTCATGGTGCAATGTACTTCCAAGTTCCGCCGTGAACGCATATCAATACGCATGCCTTGTTGCTGTTCTTGATATACAGGCAAACTTAAGTGTTCCACACTGGATTTCTGTGTTTGCTCCACATACACCAACACCGCTGCCACAGCTTTGGCAATGCCTTCATGATGTTCTAAATGAAGCGATGTCCAATCACCCAAACCAAAGAATTGCGCTAGTTTTTCTTTACACACATCAATGGCATAACTCCAATCACCTACTTCCCATGTTTTAAGCCCATCAGGGATTTGTGAAGTATCAACATCTCTTTGCACCAATAATTCAGCAGGGTTAAGCACGCTCAAATACTCCTGCAATACTTGCCCTGTATTTAGACTACCCTGTTTTAATTTCCATTGCCCAGAAGCAATATCCAATGATGCCACTGCCCATGCATCATGATGTAAATATAAAGCGGCAAGAGGTGCGGAAGTTTCCTGCTCTAAAAGAGATGATTCCGTGATGGTGCCAGGTGTCACAATGCGCACCACTTCGCGTTTGACCGGGCCTTTGCTGGCATCAGCAGCTTCCATTTGGTCACAAATAGCAACCCTACAACCTGCTGCGACAAGCTTGGCTAAATAACCTTCAGCTTGATGCCAAGGCACACCCGCCATGGGAATATCATCACCATTGGCTTTGCCACGTTTAGTCAAAGTAATATTAAGAATTTTTGCAGCTTCAATCGCATCATCAAAAAACATCTCATAAAAGTCACCCATACGATAGAAAAGCAAACAATCAGTATGCTCTGCTTTAATTTTGAGATACTGTTGCATCATGGGTGTATGTTCAGTTTTTTTCTTTGCTGCCATTGCGTAAACCTAACGTGGTGAAGAAAAAAACCTACCCATAGTTGAGCTTCTTCTTTTTTTACTTACACTGCCAAGTATTCAAAGGAGTTGATATGGCAGAGCTTGAAAAAGATAAAAGTACAGAGCGCTTTTATAAGATTAGTTATTTTTTAGTTCCTGTACCCATGATTGTCTTTGCAGTGATTGCAATTTATATGAGTACCACGGCCGATACACACATCGATACTTTTTGCACTATTGCAACGCAAGCAAGTGACTACAAAAAAGACCCTTTGCAACGGCAAGATTTTAAATTGCTCGAAGAAATGACTTTAGATTATTGCAAACAAAATGATGATAATATTGATGCTGGCGATGGACGCCTTAAAGGTCGTGTACGTTGGTTTGAGTGTGATGGGACAAGTTGTGGACCAGGGTGGCAAGAATTTCTTGTTGAAAAATAATCCGTACTCATAAAAAAACTTCACTTACTCTTCTTCGTACCACCAAAAGTTAACCAATACACACCAATCAATACTGTTGGTGTCCAAATAAATATTCTATGTATCATATAGTTTGGCCAAGTTATGCCAAAGATAGAATCGATAGCAAACAACAATAACCAAATCATAAGTAGGCCAATTAATATCGGTTTTAATTTTTCTTTGTTCATATTTTATTCCTCAATTCAACCAATCTTTAACATTAACCTAGTTCTTAACTAAAGCCTCACCTCTACGACAAGGGATGGGTTACTTTAGAACTTGAAAATCAGGAAGAACTACCGTTGAATATGATTTTACCTATTTGTTTATGCGCTGTAAAATTACTCACCTTTGCACCCCTCTTGCATATAACCCTTAAAGGTTTATTTAACTTGCACGCTAAACTATTCACTTTAGCATAAAAAAGGCGACCCAAGGGTCGCCTTTTCATATCCTAAAGATTGATTTTACTCAGTTTCAGGCTCTTTAGCCATACCGCCGCCCATTTCATGAACACGAACAGTTAAAATCTTGATTGATGTTTCATCAAGACGACCACCCCATGCAGGCATAGTACCTTTACGACCTTTAGTAATGGTTTCTTTAATGGTAGCTAAATCACCACCAAAACGCCAAATCCCATCAGTCAAGTTTACAGCACCTGTATCAAAGTCACCATTAAGCATAGAACCTTTAGCATTCATGCCATGGCAACCCGCACAAGTTTCTTGGAAAAGCTCATTTGCTGCTGCAAATGTTGGGTTGTTGGCACCTTTCACCAACTCACCATCATCATTAAGCTCGGCATCACCTGTTGACAGACCATCATGAATGAATGTTGCAAGTTTATCAATATCTGAGGCAGTTAGCTCGTCATTGCCACCTTTGGGTGGCATTTCAGCATTGCGACCTTCAGTAATGGTTTCTTGAATTTTAGCAGTCCAACCACCATACAACCAATCATCATCAGTCAAGTTTGGAAATGATTCACCAGGATGAGCTTTATTCAAGTTACCTTGGCCACCCGAACCATGACATGCTGCACAGTTATCACCGAACAACACCACGGAACGACCCAAAGCAAATTGGCGCATTTCATCATCTGCAATGATTTCATCAGCAGACATGGTAGCAAGCTTCGCCATGTAACCTTCACGAACCGCTTCAATTTCAGCTACGTCATCACGCATTTCATTGATGGCCGTCCAACCATTCAAATACTTGCGATCACCAGCTTTAATAGTCAACTCATTAAAACCTTTAGCTTTTAATTCGTCAATTTCAGCCTGAGTCCAGTTTTCACCATCGTAGTATTTATTAATACCCAACACACCCATAATACCTTTTGAGTGCCCGTGAACAAACATTTCTGTTCCCGTGATGCTATTAATAGCATTTTGCATTTTAAGGTTTAATGGCGTTGATGGATAAATAATGTAGTAAAGAGTCACAAAGGTAAGACCGATATAGAAGCCCCAAGCCCACCACGTTGGTGGTTTATTGGTTAACTCTCTAATGCCGTCCCACTCATGGCCTGTGCTGCCATCATTTGGAGCGTTATGATCACTCATGATTTTCCCTCCTCGGAAATTTTATCACTATCTTCATCGAAAATAATGTTTTTTTGATTTGTATATTCTTCGTCCTTTTTACGGAAGAAAGCCACATAGGCAATCGCCGTAAAAAGGCATATAAGAATGGTTAACGTGCCAAAGCTCACGTATTACTCGCGATAAGGCTGACCGAATTTATCATGATAATAATCCACGCCTTCCTCGAAGTGTACATGTGTACCTAGTTGCTGCAGATATGCAATCAATGCATCCATTTCAGTGATGTCAGTAGCATCGCCATCAAATGCACGTACATTAAGCGGGGTTGGTTCAAATGAGTCAGTCCACTGAATCACTTTACCATCATGCTCCCAAGTTTTGCGTTCATACCTAGCACGAAGAGCATCTTCACCCTCGCCATCATCAACGCCAGCTTGTGCTTTTAAATCCGCTTCCCAATTTGCAATGTCATCAGCACTATATGGTACATTCATCATTGCCAACACTTCCATACGTTTCTTAGTTAAACTTGTGTCCAACTTACGGTCTTCTAGGAAGTAGTAGTTTGGCATCACAGATTCAGGAACAACTGAACGCGGATGACGCAAATGTTGGATATGCCATGCATCAGTATATTTATGACCCAAACGCGCCAAGTCAGGACCTGTACGTTTTGAACCCCAAGCATAGTTATGATCGAAACCAGACTCAATTGCTAGCGAGAAGTGACCATAACGCTCTTTTTCATCACGGAAGGGACGAATCATTTGCGAGTGACATAGGAAACATCCTTCACGACGAAAAATTGCAAACCCTTCAAGCTCAAGTGGCGTTAATGGGCGCACACCTTCAACATTAGGTTCAGCATCTTCTAAATGATATGCGGGAACAATTTCTACAATACCACCCACAGCAACCAAAATTGCTACGAAGACTGCTAAAATAGGCAAGTTTGATTCAATGGTATCATGAGGAATACCGCGAATCATTCCACCTTCTTTTTTGTATTCAGACATCGTATTCTCCTTATGCTCTAGCTTCAGCAGTAAGCATGACATTGGTGCCTGCTTTTACTGCGCTAATAGTTTTTAGTGTGTTATACAACATGATGCAGAAGCCACAGAATACCAAGAACCCACCAGTTGCACGTAATGCATAGAAAGGATGCATAGCAGCAACAGAGTCAGCAAAGGTATAAACTAAGTTACCGTACTCATCAAATGCACGCCACATCAAACCTTGTAATACACCAGAACCCCACATAGCTGTAATATAGAAAATAGCGCCTGTTAAATGGACCCAGAAATGCGTGTTCACAAGTTTTGCAGACCACATTTCACTATTCCACATACGTGTAATCATATGATACATAGCACCAATCGCAATCATTGCATTCCAGCCCAAAGCACCTGAATGCACATGACCAACAGTCCAGTCGGTGTAGTGAGAAAGTGCGTTCACAGATTTCGTACCCATCAATGGACCTTCAAAGGTAGACATACCGTAGAATGCAAGTGCTACAACCATAAAACGCATTACAGGGTCAGTACGAATTTTATCCCAAGCACCAGACATGGTCATCATACCGTTAATCATACCACCCCAAGATGGGAAGATAAGTGCAACAGACATACCTGCACCTAGAGAAAGCGTCCAGTCCGGAATTGCAGTGTAGTGAAGGTGATGTGCACCAACCCATACATACAAGAAAGTCAAAGACCAGAAATGCAATACAGATAAACGGTAAGAATAAATAGGACGGTTTGCATGTTTTGGTACGAAGTAATACATAATACCAATGAAACCAGCAGTCAAGAAGAAACCAACCGCATTATGTCCCCACCACCATTGGGTCATCGCATCATGAATACCTGCATAAGCAGAGTATGAGAATGTGAAGTCAACAGGAATACAAAGACCATTAAACACGAAGATATAAGTCACCATGAACAACATGGTCATAAAGAACCAAAGACCAACATAGATGTGTGACATCTTACGTCTAGCAATGGTACCCAAGAAAGAAATCGTCATACAAACCCATGAAACAGCCATAATAAGGTCAATCCACCATTCTGGCTCATGATACTCTTTCGATTGCGTCATACCCAAAGGTAGAGTTACCCAAATACATATCATGGCAATCAACCATGTAAAAACAGCCGTCCATGCAACTTTTTCAAAAGCTACACGTGCATGTGTTGCATGCTGCACCATATAAAAGCCTCCGCCATAAAGCAGGAAACCACCAAAACCAAAAATCACAGTATTGGTATGCACTGGACGCAGGCGACCAAACTGCACTTCTGCAATATCAAAGTTTAAAAATGGCCAAGCCAACTCAGATGCCACCCATGTACCAATGAATGTACCAACTACACCCATGATAATACCCGTTATGACACAAAACTTAACGATGTCATAATTATATTCGTCTTTTTCAGCTACAGAACTCACGAGTTAGTTCCTCCCTTCTTTTCTTTTTCCAACCTTTCTTGCTCAGCTTTTTTCAACGCTACACGAATAGCATAAATCACCATGCTAACTGCAAACAGCACGGTAAAAACTGACCAGAATACTACTGGGTCATTGAAAATCCATGCATCAGCATTGAATAAGACATGACCAGGTTTTTCTATTTCATTCATACCTTAACTCCTTTTAATATTAAATTCACTTAACTCTTTTAGATATTAAGATACGCCTGTTATCATTGATGTAACTGCTACAATCGCAACAAACGTAAAATAATAAACAAATCCTAAGATAAATGGCATATTATCCCTCCTGTTTCTCCATTCGAGAATTTTTCACTTGCCGGAACTTTAAAACCATTAAAAAATTTTAACAAGTATTATTTTCCCTACATTAGCTATGGTTTTATATTTGGACTTATAGAAAAGGTTTCGATACGATTTCGCGCAACGATATATGGAATATCGTTACATCCTAATAAAATAAAAGGAAGGGCTTGTACAATGTCTGACACACCAACAAAAAAATCAGATTATTTAATTGAGCATGAAGATTACACACACTGGGAAATTAATTCTGGTGATACCTCAGTATATGCTCGACGCATACCTGGTCGCTTCCGAAATATTAAGTGGACCATGATGGCCATACTCTTAATACCTTTTTTTGTTCTTCCCTACTTTACATGGAATGGCAGACAAGCCATTTATTTTGATATTCCAGGCCGTAAATTTTATTTGTTTGATATTACTATTTGGCCGCAAGACCTGCTTATCCTTGCTTTGCTGATGTTGTTTGCGTTTATCTTATTGTTTTCCATGACAGCCATCGCAGGGCGTATTTTTTGTGGAACCATGTGTCCTCAAACCATGTGGACAGACTTAATGACCTTAACAGAGCGCTGGGCAGAAGGCTCTGCACGCCAACGCATGAAATTAGATGCAATGCCCTGGAACGCTGAAAAAATTCGCAAAAAAGTTTTCAAGCATTTAATGTGGATCACTATATGCACAGTAACCTCAGTAACATTTCTTGGCTACTTCTCTGGCATAGACAACGCATGGTCTAAATTGTTCACCTTAGACTACAATGTATACGAATGGGTATCTTTTTGGTTTGTATTCTTTTTATTCTATATCAACACTGGCTTTGTTCGTGAACAAATCTGCAACTGGGTTTGCCCTTATGCACGCATCCAAGCAGTAATGACGGATAAAGACACCATTACCACTACTTATGATTATCACCGTGGTGAACCACGTGGTCGCGTTAAAAAAGGTCAAGACAACAGTGATAAAGGTGACTGTGTCGATTGCAATATGTGTGTGTCTGTATGCCCAACAGGTGTAGATATTCGCGTAGGTAGCCAAATTGGTTGCATCAACTGTGGCTTATGCATTGACGCATGTGATGACATCATGACCAAAGTCGGTCGCGAAAAGGGTTTGATTCGCTTTATGTCCTACCATGAACTTGAAAACAACCTTAAAGCAGGCAAACGTTTTTTACGTCCTCGCCCAATGATTTATATGTTAGCAACCGCAATCACATTTACTGGCATTATGTACAGTCTATTTTTTAAAACCGACTTGGACATGAATGTAAATCACGAGCGTAGTCCAACTTATACAGTGATGTCTGACCGTACAATTCAGAATATGTATCATATTATCATTCTTAATAAAACTGAGGTTGCTTCTGATTTTACCCTAAAAGTTACAGGCATTGATGGCATCACCACCAATTATGATAACAAACTACTTAAACTTACAAGTGGACAAGCGAAAAAAATTGACCTACTTGTTAAAGCCCCACAAAAAAATCTAAGTGGTAACCGTCAACCAATTACACTTACAGTAGAATCTGTGGGAAAACCCAAACTTTCCAAGAGTTATGAATCCATGTTCTTTGGGCCAGGTAATTAAATAATGCAAACACCCAACAAAAAAAACAAAGCTTTTCGTAGCCCTTACGTATGGTCTGTGCTTGCACTTTTTGCCATTGTATTTACCGTAAATTATGGTTTTATCACAGTGGCACTTGATACAAGCCCAGGTCTTGTCACTGAAAAATACTATAAATATGGCTTACAACAAAATAAAATTGACAAACAATATCGTACACAAAAAGAACGAGGGTGGAATGTTGACCTTCAAATTGATAATACCATCCAAGCCAATCAACCCAGCATTATCACTTTGGTTGTTACAGATAAATATGCTCAACCTGTAAGCCATGGTCATGCTGAGCTAAGAGCGTATCGTCCCAGTGATGCTAAAGCTGATGTGTTGCTTAACCTTAAAGAAGCAAACAAAGAAGGTGTTTACCAAGCTGAACTCACACTACCCACACCTGGCATTTGGGATATGAACCTTCTTTTCGCCAAAGATGAAGATAAACATATGTTAAACCAGCGTGTGATCATTCAAGGAAAGAGTAATGACGAGCTTTCAACACTTGAAAAAATCGTTAATTTTATCACACAATAAGCTTCATACTTGTGAACTCATCTCATCCAGAAAAAGTACTTGATGGCACTTGTTTTCATTGTGGTTTAGCACTAACAAAGCAAAACATTATTCACGCTAACATTCAAGGTAAAGCCCATGACTTTTGTTGCAATGGTTGTGCACAAGTGTGTGCTATTATTCATGACTCAGGGCTAGATTCATTTTATAAGTTTGCACCTGAGTCACGAGATTGGAACACGCCTGAACAGGCTCCTGAAGATGCCAAGCTTTTTGATAGTTTAGAGCTTCAAGCTGACTTTGTACGCCAATTTCCTGATGGTACATACCAAGCTGATTTATTGATTGAAGGTATTCATTGTCCAGCTTGTGTTTGGCTAATTGAGCAAGCATTACAACATATGGATGCAGTTGTTTTTGCTGATGTTAGCCTCACCCGTCGCCGTCTCCGCCTGCGATGGAAACCTGATAAAATGTTATTATCTGAAGCTATTTTAGCTATGGGAAGACTTGGTTATCAGGCTATCCCTTATCAAGAAGACTTGGAGCAAAAAGCCAACAAAGCTCGCCGACAAGACCTCCTGTTTCGTATGGCATTTGCAGGTTTTGTATTCGCCAATGTCATGACTGCTGCTGTGTGTTTGTATGGTGGCTCATTTTTTGGTATTGCCGATGAATGGCGCGCCATATTTGAATGGTATTCCATGGTACTTACCTTTGCAGGCATTGCCTACTCTGGGCACACTTTCTTTATTGGTGCGTGGAAATCCATCAAAGCAGTTAAACCAAATATGGATTTACCTATTTCAATTGGTATCAGCACCAGTTTTTTATGGTCATCTTATGTGACCATTTTCAACCCTGACAGTGTAGAGCACCACGTTTATTTCGATTCTGTTTCCATGTTTGTATTTTTAATACTTGTTGGGCGTTTCTTAGAGTCATCTGCCCGTGAAACAGCAGGCTCAACTACCCGCCATTTATTAGCTTTATTACCTCGTGCTGCAAGGCTGATTCATGATAATGGTGATGAGGAGCTGATACCGCTTCGCTCTGTTAAACATGGTGATATTTTACGTATCAAACCTGGGGATCGCCTACCCGTTGATGGTGAAGTTTTGGACGGATATTCTGAAGTGGATGAATCCATTATATCTGGCGAATCACGGCCACTTATTAAAAAACAAGGTAGTCACGTCGTGGGTGGGACACAAAACATCTCTGGACAACTGAAAATCAAAGCGACCCATCTTGGACATGAATCAGTTTTATCTCAAATTATTGAGCTTGTGGAACAAGCACAAGACTCAAAAGTTAAAATACAAGGCATTGCAGATAAAATTGTACCTTGGTTTGTCACTATTATTTTAGCTTTATCGGCTATCACATTCTTGTATTGGTTTTATCAGGCAGACCTTGCAACTGCAACCATGACGGCTGTTACCGTACTTATTATTACCTGCCCTTGTGCATTAGGGCTTGCAACACCTATGGCAATTTCTATAGGTGCTGGCCTTGGTGGAAAATTAGGTGTACTCATTAAACGTGGCAGCGCACTGGAACAACTATTACACCTTAATCATGTTGTTTTCGATAAAACAGGAACCCTCACCCACGGGCGACTGACAGTAGTAAATCAGCAGGTTTTGGTCAAAGATGAAAAGCAATTATGGTCGCAAGTTCATGCCTTAGAACAAGCATCTGAACACCCCTTGGCGCAAGCTATTGTCTCAATATTACAGTCCATCCCTGCTGATAACAACTTATCACAATTTAACAGTATTGCAGGGCGAGGTGTCGAAGGTTGTTTTGATGGTTTTAAACTACATGTTGGCTCATTGGGCTGGCTTTTATCTGAAGGTATTACTTTAACTGATGAAATGAGCAAACAGATGCAACTTGAGGAAGAACAAGGACATACCTTGGTTGTTATTTTTGATGACAAAAAGCTCTTAGCTTGGGTAGCACTTGGAGATGAACTGCGAAAAGAATCAACCTCTGTCATTCGTACCCTTCAATCGCAAGGCATCACTGTAAGTTTACTTACGGGTGACCGAAAAGCATCGGCACAAGCCATTGCAGCACAGCTAAACACGCTTCAACCTATTCAGGTTATCGCCGAAGTATTACCTGGAGAAAAAGCCAATAAAATCAAAGTCTTGCAAGCTAAAGGTTTCCGCGTAGGCATGGTAGGTGATGGTGTAAATGATGCGCCAGCATTAACCCAAGCGGATGTAGGTATTGCTATGGGGCAAGCTACAGATATTTCAGCTCATGCTGCTGATGTAGTTTTGATAGGTGGATTAAGCAAATTACCTACTGCATTTAGCTTATCTTCACAAACCATCAAAACGATTAAACAAAACCTTGCTATATCTTTGGGTTACAATATCTTGGTTATTCCACTTGCAATGGGTGGCATGATTCATCCATTATTTGCAGCTATTGCAATGCCTGTTTCTTCTTTATTGGTCATAGGCAATGCTTTGCTCATTCATAAACGCGTCAAAGGATAACTGATATGGATATTATTTTAATGCTGATTCCTGCTGCACTACTCTTTAGTATCATTGCTTTGCTTGTCTTCCGCTGGTCAGTCAAATCTGATCAATATGATGATATGGCAGGTGAGGCTTACCGTATACTCATGGATGATGAAGATATGATTCCTGAATCAGCAAAAAGGAAACCTCATAAAGAGCTAAAAAAAAGAGAAGACAAAAAACAATCAAATGATGATGCCATTTAAATCATGTGGAAAATATCGCTTGCACTAATACTTATCGTTGGCTCAGCTACATTTTATATTACCAGCTCCGTTTACAAACAGTCGGGAGACAACCCTAAACAACGAACTTTCTTTGATGATAAGCAGCATCTGCATGTCATGGGGATTGTATTGGGTGAAAGTACTGTTCGTGATGCTGAAATAGCATTTAAAAGCCGTACTGATGCTGCCTTGTTTTTATACCCAAAAAAAGCTAAAGGTGAGCAAGAAGCACAATATACAGGTAAGCTTGAAGCATACTTCCCATCCATTGCAGACCACAGCAAAGTATTACTCACATTAAAAATAACGGATGCAGAGTTGGAAGCCATGCGCAAACGTAGCTCCCGACCAAGAGAATACCCCAATGGTGTCATTCGCATGAACTTATCTAACCAAGATATTCTAGCTGTACAACATATGATTGTTATTGAAATGTCACTTATACCAAGCTTAAACCTCAACAAAGAAATGATTATGGCACAATTTGGCAAACCTGAGCAGGTGACAAATATTAGCCCCAATACCACAGTATATACATTTCCCAAATTTGGATTGGTTGCAACCATCAATCAAGATGATAAAGATAGACTAACCTTTAATAATCCATAGTATATTTAAGAGTAAACATAAAAAAGGCGACCTAAGGTCGCCTTTTACAAAACACACTTACAATTAAAAATTAATGACCGCGTGGATCTGGTTTCTCACTTGTATCAATGCCAGCCACTTTATAAATTGGGCAACGACTCGTCAATCCTGTAACAGTCAACACCAATCCCACAATAATAAATACCATGCTCATAGCACCACCATCTTCAGTGAACCATCCACCCAAGGCAAAACCAAGCCCAAAAACAACACGTAAAGTACGATCTACTGTTCCAACATTACTATTCATTCCTCACTCCTCCACTCTATTTAAAACACCCTCAAGTGATGAGAATCACTATGGTATCCATTTTTATTTTGAGCGTATTATACAGGATAATATGTCGCCTGCCAAGATTTCTCTTGCTGCATTAGAAATTATGCTCAAAATAGCTCTTTCTCATTGCCCGACACATAAACACTGGCAATAATCACTACTGCAAAAACAAAAGGATATTTATGTCAATCAAGTGGGTTTATCGCATCATTGTAGGGCTAGCAATTGCAGCCGTATTATATATTTTTTTCCCAAATAGTGCGCCCAACCCTCGCCCAACTTGGTGGAGTATTCAATCAGGTTCTGATGCCTTAAATGTTTTGGGGTTAAGCTTAAATAAAAGTCAGCTTAATGATGCGATACACACCTTAAAAACACACCCTAAGGTAGCACTTTTCACTCGTCGTCAAGGTGAAAATCAACCTGAACCACCCATGCACCTCGAAGCATACTTTGAAGATGTTTTTGATGAAGGTGATAGCATTATTGTAACACTACTTGCGGACAAGAAGCTATTACAACACATTAAAAAAGAAGCATATCAACCCGAATGGATGCCTAATGATGTGATTCGAGTTGGTATAAGCCAAAAATTATATCCCAGCTTACAACACCTCACCATTAGCAGCATCACAATACTTGCAGGGAGACAAATTGAATTCGAGGCATTTCAAGAGCATTTTGGTAAACCCGATAAAATTCTCAGTGATGGACAAGGCAATGCACATTTTCTTTATCCACAATTGGGGTTAGACTTAATTCAGCCAGCTGGTGGTGCTCACATCTTACAATTTGTATCACCCGATGTGTTTGACCAAAAGCTTTTACAGCCACTGGTGAATAAACAACCCAAATAAGGATAATAAATCATGATAACACTTTTAAGCGCAGCATTTTTAGTAGGTTTTTTAGGTAGTTTACATTGCGTAGGCATGTGTGGCGGACTTGTCACAACCCTTGCTATGTCTCAAAAAAGAACTTGGTGGTCTGGGCTTATAAGCTACCAACTGGGTCGCATACTGACTTACACATTTTTAGGTTTACTTGCTGGCATGATGGGCATGGTGATTACACAAGTCACCTGGTTTGCTGATGTGCAACGTGGACTAACGCTATTTGCTGGCAGCTTAATGATACTGTTTGGTTTCACTCTTGCAGGCTGGTTACCTGATCCGCTGGTGAAAATGATGTCACAATTAAGCCGCATGATTGGGCTAAGCAAGTGGATTCATGCTGCGACAAATAGTCGCATGCCCATGAGTTGGTTCATGGTAGGTTTATTCAATGGCTTATTACCTTGCGGCTTGGTGTATGCAGGTTTAGCACTTAGTCTCACCTCGGGTAGCATTGGTTTATCAGCAGCAATGATGTTGTCCTTCGGCTTGGGCACAGTGCCAGCGATGATGTTTGTACCGGTCGTACTCAAATCCGCATCACCTAAAGCACGTGGTTGGGTATTAAAAGTTGCTGCAATATTACTCATTTTAATGGGGGCATTTACCATGATCCGGGGTAGTGCACTCATGCATAGCATGCATAATATGGATAATATGCAGGATATGAACCACTCAGGTCATCATATGCCAATGAATCATGATATGAATCACAACTCACACCCTATGCCAGATATGAATGATATGGACATGAGTGACATGGGTATGCAAAATATGAACATGGACGGTATGAAAAAGTAAATGTCATGGTTTGCCTTTATTGAACTTTCGTTGTTTTTTATTCTTGCTGCTATTGCAG
>JALSZC010000305.1:23583-27046 GCA_027059605.1 Ghiorsea sp.
GATATGAATGATATGGACATGAGTGACATGGGTATGCAAAATATGAACATGGACGGTATGAAAAAGTAAATGTCATGGTTTGCCTTTATTGAACTTTCGTTGTTTTTTATTCTTGCTGCTATTGCAGCTTGGGTATTCTTTAAACCTGTCAAAAAAAAGAAATCTACTCCCCATAAATCTGACCATTCGTAATTGTCATAAAAACACATTAGACTTGCCTCGCGAAGTGGCTTGGATGGTCGCGCTATGCGTTTGTGAAAACATGCGTATAGGGAGGAAAGTCCGGGCTGCATAGAGCAAGGATGCTGGATAACATCCAGTGGGGGCAACCCTAGGAAAGTGCCACAGAGACAAGACCGCCATGCGTTCGCGCAAGGTAAGGGTGAAAAGGTGCGGTAAGAGCGCACCGCTTGCTTTGGTGACAAGGTAAGGCTTAGGTAAACCCCATCCGCAGCAAGACCAAATAGGAAGTCGTTAAGCGTTGCTCGCGCGTGACTTCGGGTAGGTTGCTTGAGGCTGCTGGTAACAGTATGCCCAGATGAATGATCATCACTTTTGTATGATAATTATACAAAAGTACAGAACCCGGCTTATAGAGCCACTTCGCAATGTTTTTTTGATAAAAAGGGGAACTTATGCTCAAGACTCTTAAATTATTATTTGCGCTTATTACTTTCATTGTTTTAGCGTTGTTAGCAGTACCATTTTTTATTGATGTCAATGACTATAAACCAGAAATTAGCAAAGCTGTATATGATGCTACAGGTAGAAACATGCAGATTGAACATATACAACTTTCTGCTTTTCCATGGGTAGGCGTGACCCTTAAAAACGTTCAACTTGAAAATGCCCCTGGGTTCCAACATCAGCATATGCTCACCATTGATACGATAGATGTTCAACTCGAACTTATACCATTACTTAGCAAACAAATCGAAGTCAAACGCTTTCTCTTAGATACCCCAAAAATTTGGCTTGAACAGCGTGGAGATGCATCTAACAACTGGCAAGACTTACAAGGCTCAACCAGTCCAAAAACAACCACGACACAATCCACCATAAGCACCAATAAACCTAAACCAAGCACAAGCAGCAAGCTAAGTTCCCCTATCGCACTGAATGCAGACTTATTACAACTTAAAAATGGACAGGTGATTTGGTCTAATGCAACAAATGAAAACCTTGTTATTTCAGATATTCAATTAAGTATCAAAGATTTACAACTGACCAAACCCATTCAAGTTGCGCTATCTGCTAAACTAGATAAAAACCCTTTCAAATTAGATGCTGAAGTTGGACCTATTGGTGACTTTAACGCATTAGACATCAAGAAGTTGCCCGTTCGCCTACAGTTTGAAACACAAGGCTTTTCACTCTCCCCGCTATCCGCATGGTTGCCCCAGCTAGAAGATGCACAAGTTGAACAATTTGGAGATATTAAAACAGCAAAAGTAAACCTCAATGTTTCTCTTGAACAACATAAAGACAGCGCAATTGCCAGTAGCGGCAATATAGAGGTACAACTGAAAGACAAATTAAACATGGCATGGAAGCTGAATGCAAAGGCACTCAAATCCATGCATATTCAAGACCTCAACCTCAGCATCAATGACACACACGTTGCAAATATATCGGGTAATATAAAAAGCATTACCCAGTCACCAAGTTTTGAGTTCCGGATTGAAACTTCTAAGCTGCAACGCATATGGCTTAATCATTTCTCACCCAGCTTACAAGCTTTATACCTAAACCATCCCGAACCTTGGCAAAGCATTAAATTGGGTGCATTGATTGCAGGTGATGCAGATATTCTTGATATTCGTGACTTACAACTTCAACTTAACGATGAGCATGTTCAAGCATCGGGAAACCTCGCTTGGGGTAAAGCTCCCGATATTCAACTGAGAGTCACAACCAACACCCTACATTTAGACCCTTGGCTACCTCAGGACGAACAAAAACAAACAGCAGAGAATACACCAAAGGAACAAGGTCATTTGGCAGGTAATGCTGTAGCAAAAGACAATGTGGAGCCTGACTTAACCTTCTTAAAACCTTGGTATCTCTCGCTACAATTTAGTGCCAAGCGTATTGATGTGATGAATCTGCAACTGGATAACCTCAGACTTACCTTAAGTGCTGAAAAAGGTGTAGTTCGTTTAAACCCACTCAAGTTTGAAATTGCTGGAGGTCGGGTTTCTGAAAATTTCACTTTATACACCAATACTTACCCTGCAACATGGAAAGAATCCATGGCACTTAATAGTGTTGCTGTACAACCAGTCCTCAAAGCTGTAGCTGATTTTGAAAAACTTTCAGGTACTGCCACTTTAAACACCAACCTATCAGGCAAAGGTTTGCTTCCCGAAAATATAAGTAAAAACTTAAACGGTAATGGTCACTTTGTGTTTGAAGATGGTCAGTTTGAAGGTGTAGATATTGCCAAAGAAGTACGCAAGTTTAAAAAACAAGATGCACCCTCACAAAACACCACGGATTTTGCCCAAATGCAGGGTAGTTTCCGTATTCATAAAGGTGTGCTTACCAATAACGACCTCTACATGGCATCCCCCTTATTCCGCCTTACAGGTAAAGGTAAGTTATACCTTGACCCACTCAAGCTAGACTACCATGTGCGTCCCCGTTTAATTGAATCTCTTGCTGGGCAAGGTGGCAATAAAGCTGAACGTGGCATTGAAGTCCCGCTACATATTTCAGGTCCTATAGACGATATTCAGGTATCCGTAGAAATCGACAAAGATGCATTGCTAAACAGTGCTGCGGCAATCAATAATGCAGCAGGTAAACCTATTGGTGGTGTAGGCGGCAAAGTTCTGGACCAAGGTTTTGTGAAAACCCGTGATGAAGAGGTTGCCAAAGCCAAGGCAGAAGCTAAACGCAAAGCCGATGCAAAAATTGCAGCTGAAAAAGCACGTTTAGAAGCTGCTGCTAAGAAAAAAGCAGAAGAAAAACTCAAAAACATGTTCAAAGGTTTTGGTTTTTAAATCATGCATGTTTTTGAACACATGCGTTTGCACCCTGAACGTCCACAAATCAGGCAAATTAGACATGCTGCTAAACTACTCAACGATGGTTGCTTTGCTATTGTACCTACTGAAACCACCTATGCCATCATGGTTTTACCCAC
This sequence comes from Ghiorsea sp., assembly GCA_027059605.1. GTDB lineage: Bacteria > Pseudomonadota > Zetaproteobacteria > Mariprofundales > Mariprofundaceae > Ghiorsea. The sequence continues at coordinate 26,732 of JALSZC010000305.1, forward strand.
TGCACTCAAAGCCCAAGAAAATATTCGCCAACTTCGTGGTTTAGATGAACATCATTTATGGTCGTTGGTCTGCAAAGATTTAAAACAAGCCGCACAGTTTGTAAGTATAGACAACCCATCCCACCGTATTTTAAAACACCATTTGCCAGGGCCTTATACATTCATTCTACCTGCCAACTCTAGGCTACCCAAACGCATCTTTGGAAAACGAAAAGATATAGGTGTACGCATACCTAACCATGCAGTTTGCAGCATGCTATTAGAAGAACTTGGCGAACCACTATTAGCCACATCCATGCAATTCCCCGATGAAGA
>JALSZC010000306.1 GCA_027059605.1 Ghiorsea sp.
TGAAGAGCGACTGAACACCAAAGGAGTTCAGATGTTTAGATTATTGATGATTACATTCTTTTTAGTGCCAGCCCAATTATGGGCAGCAGAAACCATCACACTTACCCAAACAGCATGCCAATTTATTGAATCAGAACATGGCGACCAACATTATCAAGCCAATTCTTACACAGCCTGCGAAACCTTGAATCACAAAACAGAGGATGAACGCTTAGCAAAAGCCAAGGTGCTTAAGCTCAAAGCAGGAGAATATACCTTTCATGTTATCAACAAGGATGTGCCTTATGTGTTGGGCTTTTGGTTGCGCGGCGCTGGTTTGGCTAGGTTGACGCTACCCTCTACCTCAGGCGGTGGTATCGAAACGGGTGGTTATAAGGATTATACCATTAAGCTTAAAGCAGGTGAATATGTGTATTCATGTCCACTCAACCCCACGCCCAATTACAAACTTATCGTGTTACCTTAAGATTTTATATGAGCCTACACTTTTACGCATTGAGAAACCTACAAACTCTAGCTATCTTCTCGCTTTAATTTGACATAAAAGGATTCAATACCATGACAAGAATGTTTAATTTCAGCGCAGGGCCTGCGATGTTGCCAACTGCAGTGATTGAGCGTGCGCAACAAGAAATGTTGGACTGGAACGGCTCTGGTATGTCGGTGATGGAAATGAGCCACCGTGGTAAAGAATATATGTCGATTGCGGGTAAAGCAGAGCAAGACTTGCGTGATGTGATGGCGATTCCAGAGAATTATAAGGTGCTTTTCTTGCAAGGTGGTGCGTCTTCGCAATTTGCTATGATTCCTTTGAACCTATTGGGTGACAAAACAAGTGCGAATTATATCAATACGGGCATGTGGTCAAAAAAAGCCATTGCTGAAGCCAAACGTTATTGTGATGTGAATATCGCAGCCGATACTTCTGATAATGGTTTTACAACGGTGCCAACACAAGCAGAATTAAAGCTTAACCCTGATGCGGCTTATGTGCATTACACACCCAATGAAACCATTGGTGGTGTGGAATTTGATTATATTCCTGATACAGGTGATGTGCCTTTGATTGCGGATATGTCGTCCACCATTCTTTCTCGCTCCATTGATGTATCAAAATTCGGCATGATTTACGCTGGTGCGCAGAAAAACATTGGCCCTGCGGGTTTATGCATTGTGATTATTCGTGATGATTTGCTGGGCAAAGCAGCTAACAACACACCAACCATGTTTAATTATAAAGTGCATGCTGATAATGATTCAATGTATAACACACCACCGACTTACAGTTGGTATATGGCGGGTTTGGTCTTTGAATGGATTAAAGAGCAAGGCGGCTTGGAAGCCATGGAGAAAGTGAATAAACGCAAAGCTGAGAAACTGTATGCAGTAATAGATAACAGCGAGTTTTACGGTAGCCCAGTGGCGAAAAATGCTCGCTCTTGGATGAATGTGCCGTTTACGCTGGCAGATGCTGATTTGGATGCTGCGTTTCTTGAAGGTGCAGCAGAGCAAGGTTTGATTACGCTTAAAGGACACCGCTCTGTGGGTGGTATGCGTGCAAGCATTTATAATGCTATGCCAGAAGAGGGAGTGGATGCCTTGGTGGCTTATATGCAGGCATTTGCCCAACGCCAAGCATCATAATTTAAAGCTATTTTTATATGCAAAGCATTTATTTCGTTTGACCTATGAGCCTAAGCTTATAGGCTTTCGCCGCAATCCGTTGCTGATTTTCTCAAACTGATGAGGTTGCATATACCACA
>JALSZC010000307.1 GCA_027059605.1 Ghiorsea sp.
CTGATATACCACTTCGTGTTTATGATGTGGTCGCCATGGGTTTAAGCAGCTACAATACCTCGCTGTTTCGCTATATGTTGCGTAATCGCAAGCAGGAACGGGAGCAGGTTTGTCATGCCCTTGATTTGGTGGAAATGACCGCGCATCAACATGCTGATTTCAGGCAATTATCTGGCGGGCAACAGCAGCGTGTTCGTTTGGCGCGCGCTTTGGTGCGTGAGCCTAAGCTTTTATTGTTGGATGAGCCTTCTGCTGCCCTAGATAGTCGTCATCAAGAAAAATTATATCAACTTCTGCGCAAGCTTTGCGATGAAAAAGGCATGACCGTGCTTATGGTGGAGCATGATATTGCCGCTATCACTTCTTATGTGGATTCTGTGGCATGTTTAAATAAAAATATCCATTACCATGCCAAAAAAGGCGATACCATTCCTGATGAAGTTTGGCGTGAAATGTATGGCGACCATGTCAATATCGTTGCCCATGATGCAAGCTGCATTGGTTGTGCGCCTGTAAGCCATAGTTCAAACCACGAGCATCATCATGATTAATTTCTTAAGCAGCTTTTTCTCCAGCCCTGTGATGCAAGCAGCCTTTTGGCCTGCGCTTTTGATTGCCGTGCTCACATCATCCATGTCCATGATGGTTTTAGCGCACCGTTTATCCTTTTTAACCGTAGGCGTATCCCATGCCTCGCTTGCAGGTTTAGGGCTTGCCGTCACACTGAGTTTGCCCCTGCTGCCCACCGCCGCAGTCACCGCCATTATCATTGCCTTATTATTGGCTGCCATGCCCAATCGCCAAGGCATCAATGAAGATACGGGAACGGGCGTACTTTTTGCGGGCAGCATGGCGTTGGGTGTGATTCTGATTTCCAATGCCAACAGCTATGAAGTGGATTTATTCGGGCTTTTATTTGGCAATATCCTCACCGTATCCGAGCAAGATAGCAGGTGGATTACTTGGGGCAGTTTATTTGTATTGCTTAGCTTAATGATGTGGGCAAAAAGCTGGTGGAGCATGGCATTTGATATGGTCACTGCCAAAGCATCAGGCATTGCCACAGCCAGACTTCGCCTGATTTTGTATGGTGTGATGGGATTAACCGTGGTGATGTGCGTTAAGCTTGCGGGCATTGTGCTCACCACAGGTTTATTGGTGCTCCCTGCGGCATGTGCATGGTTTTGGGGTCGCTCCATGTTTAGCTTATGGGCATTAAGCCTATCCTTTTCGTTAACAGGTACATTCGCTGGCTTGATGTGGTCTTATCAGTATGATTGGCCATCAGGTGCCGCCATTATTTTGATGTTATGCGTATTATTTATGCTGAGCTGGCTGAGCTCTTGGCTTAAGCAGCAGCTATCCGAGGTTTGACAATGACTTTTGACTATATCCAAGCCATCCATGATGCCAAAGTGTATGATGTGGCCATCAAAACGCCCTTGGTTGCAGCACCCAAGCTGAGCAAACGCTTAGGCAACCGCATCACTTTCAAACGCGAAGATTTACAGCCTGTATTTTCATTCAAGCTTCGTGGCGCATACAATAAAATCGCCAACTTAAGCGAAGAAGACAAAGCCAAAGGTGTGATTTGTGCATCTGCAGGCAACCATGCCCAAGGTGTGGCGTTGGCTGCATCCAAGCTTGGCATTCCTGCCACCATTGTCATGCCTGAAACCACGCCAGACATCAAAGTATCTGCCGTTGAAGCCATGGGTGGGCATGTGGTGTTGATAGGTGATTCTTATTCGGATGCTTTGG
>JALSZC010000308.1 GCA_027059605.1 Ghiorsea sp.
CAAAGACAGCATGCTTTCCAAAAGTTGGCGACCCCTTTCTCAAATCTACAACCACATCCATCACTTTACCTGATGTGCAATACACCATTTTCACATGGTCATAAGGTGGTAATTGAAAATGCATACCACGAACCACGCCCTTCTTGGAAGTGGAGTAATACTCTTCAGGAAAGTCCGTATGCAGCCCAAATTTCTCAAAAGTCGGTTGATGAAATGTTTTGACAAACAATCCGCGTTCATCTTCAAAACATCTATTTTGAATTTCAAAGCAGCCTTGCAATGGTGATTCTAGTAGTTGCATCATAATTAAAAATTCACGCCAAAAAACTCTTCAATCTTCTCCGCAACAAAGTCCAAGTGTTCTGTATTTATCCCAGGGTAAATACCTAACCATAGCGTTTGATTCATGGTGATATCAGTGTTGGTTAACTCACCAGACACACGGTACTCCACACCTTCAAAATAAGGCTGGCGCGTGAGGTTTCCTGCAAACAACAACCGCGTACCGATTTTATGTTGATCCAAATATTTGGTGAAGTCCACACGGCTTGCCCCTGCACCTTCTTTTAATGTGATTGGGAATCCAAACCATGATGGCTCTGCTTGTTCAGTAGCTTCGGTTAATTCAATAAAATCGGCAACTGATGCCAACTTGTTTTTCAGGTAAGCAAAGTTTGCATTACGCTTGCTTACAAACTCAGGCAATCGTTTTAATTGTGCCAAACCACATGCGGCTTGCATATCCGATATTTTCAGATTGTAGCCTAAGTGTGAGTAGGTGTATTTATGGTCATAACCAAACGGTAGTGAACCCAACTGCTGGCAAAAGCGTGAGCCACAAGTGTCATCGCAACCTGGTTTACAATAACAATCTCGACCCCAATCACGGAACGATTCAGCAATGGTTGCCAATAGACTATTATTGGTGAACACAGCCCCACCCTCACCCATAGTAATATGGTGCGCTGGGTAGAAGCTTAATGTCGCAATATCACCAAATGTTCCCACCATTTGCCCGTCATATTTTGCACCCAAGGCATCACAGCAGTCTTCAATCAACCAAAGGTTATGTTTATCACATATCTCTTTTACTTTTTTCAGATTAAATGGGTTGCCCAAGGTATGTGCTAACATAATAGCTTTGGTCTTGGGAGTAATCGCAGCTTCAATCAAATCAGCATCTACATTATGTGTCGCTAAATCTACATCCACAAATACAGGCACTGCACCAAATTGAATAATAGGGTTTACTGTCGTTGGGAAACCTGCTGCTACACCAATGACTTCATCACCTTTTTTAATCGCTCTATCGCCAAGCTTGGGAGAAGTTAGTGCACTAAATGCCACTAGATTCGCTGATGAACCTGAATTTACAGTAATCAAATGTTTTACACCGATAAACTCAGACAATTCTTTTTCAAACATATCATTAAAGCGACCCGTGGTGAGCCAAGCATCAAGGCTTGCTGCAACCATGTTTTGAATTTCTGGCGCACCAACCACCTTACCCGATGGTGGAACAACGCTTTCACCAGGAACAAACGACTGCATCGCATCTTTTTGTGAAGCAAAATTTTGCACGGTATATGCAGTTACCTTACGCAATAGCTCATCTAACTTCTTCCTGTGGACAGTAGCCACCTTTCTACACTGGCTAGATTGAATTGTAATCTGCTTATCAACACGCACAATACTATCGCATTTTAAACTTCCCTCTGCTATATCCGAAGGCTTTACAGATATTGCACAGGTAT
>JALSZC010000309.1 GCA_027059605.1 Ghiorsea sp.
ATTGCCTTTTTTCACGGTTTAGGCACAACCGTAAAATATCTCAAGCTTTATGAGAAGAATCACCCTAAGCAATAAGTTTTTGTAAGTCTTTTTGCACAGTCTCAAAGAGAGCCCTACGTGCCTGTGGGTCTTGCGGAATCATATAGTTGTGCTGTAAAGATTTATCACCAATACCTTGCCAACGTTTGTCTGAGGCAAACAGTGTATCGGCAAAGAAGGTCATGGTGGGTGTGCCTACGGCGGAAGCTAGATGGAATGTGCCTGTGGAAGTGCTGATAAAAAGTTTAAATGATGCAATTAGCTGGGCAAAATCAGCAACACTGCCTTGCGAAGTATAAATTTTGGCTTGTAAATTACCTTTTTTTTCTACAAATGCTTGATGAAAAGCCTCATCACCAGGGCCAAAAGTGAACACAATATCAATATTGGGTAAGTTTTGGATGGATGCGGCTAAGGTAATATATTCTTCAACATTCCAGTTGGCATCGGATGAACCACCAAAACCTGGGTGAAAAGCAATCACGGGATGTTGTATGTTTAAGCGTTCACAAAACGCTTGGTAGGTTTCTTCGATGTCTTGTTTGGGAAATTGCAGTAAAGGTTGTGGGTATTGGCTATTGATGTCAGGAAATACTGCCTGAATGAGCTGAATATTGTAAGCAAACTCAGGCATTTTCACTTGAGATCGGCGTTGCACAATGCGTTGGTTGTAAAAGATTTGGGCGATTTTAGTCGCAGGCGCAATGCGCTTAGGAATACGAGCAAGCCATTGGGCTATGGCAACACGAGTGTTGGAAAATAGGGTGAAGGATATATCAAAATCGCCTTGCCGTAGTTCTTTGGCAAGTGCCGTGGTGCTTTGACCTGTATCGAGCAATATATCGTCAATAAAGCTGCATGCTTGGGCAATGCTTTGATTGATAGGAGAAATCAACACCGTAATATGGCAATCAGGTATATATTGTTTCAGTATATAACAAGCGGGTAGGGCAGTGATAAAATCACCCAGTTTATCATTGCGAACAATAAGGATGTTCATGTAGATTGTTTATAATCTTCTTGGCTCATACCAAAGGCGAGCGCAATGATTGCAAATATAATAGTGGTTAATGCCGTCATTGTACTGTCAGAGAAGCTGTTGATGAGAACTGCTAAGCCAGACCCTGTAATCAAGTATGCTGACATAGGTCGCTCTTTCCATTGGCCTTGAATCCCTGTTTTTATCCAAGAGAATATCAAATAAAAGTATATGAGTAGGCCCATCGGTCCCCAACGAACCAAGTCAAACAAGAATTCATTGTGAGCATGGTTGTAAGTTTGCGATTGCATACGGTATTTCGCATATTGGGGAGACTTTACCTTGTTTTCAAATGCTTGGCGAAAACTTCCCGTTCCAATCCCCAGCCATGGTGAATCCTGCCAAATATCTAATGTTACACGCCATATTTTTAATCGAATGTTAGCTTCTTTAAAATCTCCATGGTAAAAAGAGTGTATTTCGTTAACCGTTTTATGGAGTTTGTTTCTACCTGCTTGATTAAGCGTTAGAAAGAGTGTGAAGGTAGTTATGACTATCGATAGGAGAACCATCATATGCTTAAAGGATATTTTTTCTAAATACTTCTTCCAAAATACAAGAGCAACTATTGCTAGCGTAATGAGGTAGCCACTGCGCCCTTGGGTAAGAAAGATTGAAATAAAGGCATAGCCACTAAGAGCATAAAATAAGTACTTCCATTTATTTGTGGTGATGGATGCTTGAATAAGCAATGCACCTATCCAAATACCATAGATAAAACCAAAACTAAGGTGACCGAGAAAACCTGTAGGGTCTAATGCAGATGTGCCTCCAATAGTATTCTGTTGCAGTGTAAATAGAGAAAAATACTGTAATGTACAAACAATGAGGTGTAAAAATAAGCCAATAGATACGGCAATATATGCCTTAGTCAAAGTTTGATGACCAATATATGCGGTAATACCAATAATGATTGGAACTAAGAGCCAATAAATACCTTTTGTAATTAACCTAAAAGCTTCGGTATGGTCAGTGCTCCATAAAGTTCCTATGATGGTTAGTAATAAATAGATTAAAACAGCTAAGGTAATGTTTCGGTACTTATGCCAACACAAATGCCAGCCTTTTTGGAATATATTTGGCTGTATAAATGCTACAATCATTAATAAAGCAAAGAAGAAGTTACTAACAGCAATGGCAAAGGGAAAAAATAATAAGCCTGAAAATAAAAAAAAGGATGCCATCTTTATAGTAAAAGGTGGCACCCCATTGGAAGCTGGAGCAACTTTAGCCATCAATATTATTTTTCAATAAATAGTTCAATTCTACGGTTTTTAGCTCTGCCTTCAGGTGTATCATTGCTGGCAACAGGTTCAACATCTGCTTTGCCTGCTACAGTAATGTTCTCCCTAGGAAAACCTAAGCCCCAAGTAAGGTAGCGAGCTACTTCACCAGCTCGTCTAGCTGATAAATCCCAGTTGTCTGAAAATTGTTTGCGCCATTTTTTTGCTACAGGAAGGTTGTCTGTATGTCCAACAATGCGTAACATGACTTGTCCATCATTGTTATCAATGCTTTCAACAACTTTTTTCAAAATATCAGCGGCACCTTCTTGGTCAATTTTATATGAGCCACTTGAAAATAGTATGTCTTGTTGCATGGTGACCTTGATAGCACCTGTTTGTTCATTTTGCTCAATCAGTACTTGCTTGGCAGCTATTTCTTGTTCAAGTTGTTTGTTTAACTCAGCAACAGATTGCTGTAAAGATGCTTTAGATTGCTTGAGTTTTTCATTTTCAACTTGTAGTTGCTCTGCTTTTGCAGCTCGGGCTTGAAGTACTTCAAGTTCTTCATCACTGATGCTTTGGCAACCAGATAAAATAAACATTGCGAGTATAGTGATACCAATATATTGCTTCATAGCTCTCCCCTTGTTGGTCTTGCTAAGTAAATAATAACACAGTTATATTTGAGTAAATTACACAGCTTTATACGTTTGTCTAGTTTCTATGGTTGAACTGTGTTATTTTGACGTTTACGTTGTTGTAAAATCATTTGCACACGCTGTAGGTTTTGTTCAACCATAGTAAATCCAGGATAGATTTTTAAGGCTTCTTTAAACACTGCTTCTGCTTTTTTTAATTGACCCATGCTCATGTATGCAGCACCAAGCATGTTAAGTGCAGGCGGGTTGTAGGGGTAAAATGTTCGAAACTCTTCAAAATATCTAGCACTTTGCGCGTAGTTTTTTTGTTTATATGCCACTTGCCCCATGCCAAATACAGCACGGAAGTTTTCATCGTCCCAAGCGTATGCTTTTTGATAGAATTGTGCTTCTTGTGCAGGTTGCCGCATATATGCCATAGCTTGACCAACATACCATTCTGAAATAAGCCAACGTGTTGGCCATATGCAGAGCAAAATAACAGTGGTAACACTAAGAATACTTAATGCTTTAGGTTGAACTTGTAGTGTTTTTTGGTTTTGGGCAGGTAATAAGCCCCACCAAGTACCAGCAAGTAGAGCAAAAACAAACATGCTAGCGGGATTAAAAAAGACATGGTTAAACATGGCATCAAAAAGTGCAGCCGAGACTGCGGCTAAGCCTGTGATATATTGTGTGTTCCACTGTTGCCAAGATGTTTTAAACAAACGAAACCAAAAATAGAGTAATAAGCCCATAAAGAGAAGCATGGCAGGAATGCCATTTTGTGAAGCAATTTGTAGCACAACATTATGTGGGTTGGTTGTAAAAGTGCGCGCACTACTTAAGGGGTCTCTGAAATCAGGGTAACGGTTACTATAATTGGGGTAAACCCATGCGAAATTACCAGTGCCTTGTCCTAATATAGGGCTATCCAAGGTCATGGCTGTTGTTGCTGCAAAAATAGGTGTGCGTGCACCCAAAAGAGGAGATAACTCTACCCACATATCAACCAAAGGTGGTTGCAATGCGTGAGGTGTTAGAATGATTTTGCCACTTTCGCTAGCCACTTGCCCAGCACTTGCCGAAACACGGGCTAGGTCTCTGTAATGATAAGGTAACGCATTGTAAATCAGTAGTGATATGATAAAAGTACTGCCAATAAGTAAACTTGGAGCAGTATATTCTTTTTTGTGCTTTAGCAGGTGCTTGTGATGTTTGATGAAAACAAGTAAGGCGATGATAGCGGCAATAAATAGCCCGCCCAAAGCACCCCTAGAACTAGCCACCAATAAAATAGTCGTAAGTGTTGTTACTGAAAACCAGTTGAGTACACGTAAAATAGTATTGTTATGAGTTGCAAGTATCCAAATTAGCATGGGTAGCAATATAATGAGTACATCACCAGTGAAATTCACATGTCCAATGGGTGAAAATAACACATGAATATTATAATTGGGTTTGCCATAGTCTAAGAAGTAACTTTCCCAATAACGAATTGAAAAAATGAAGGAGCCTATAGATAAGCTCCAAACCAACTTGTTCATCCACTGGGGTTCATGCCTTGTTGCCCATATACTAAGTAGTAAGATACTGATGCAAAAAAACCAAAAGGCAAAGCGAATCATACCTTCAGTCATGTTTGGGCCGATAAAAATACCAGTGGCAAGAATTAGAATGTATAAAAGTAATGCCAAGCTAGTAAGCGTAGGTTTTGGAATAAGCAGTGGTGAAGAGCGTTTGAACCACAACCAAGCTGCTGCTAAACCCATCCAGAGGAAACAAAGGGTCAGTATTGCCCATTTGGGCTCTTCATTGGGAGCAACAAAAGGGAATACTCTGATGTTTATCATCAATGGAAAAGCGAGCAGGGGTGCAATCAATACCAACCAAGGTGAATGGAAAAATGATGTTTTACGTTTCATATATCCTCTCGAACAATTATTCAGCTTGAAGTATAGTGACTTTATTGCCGCCATGCATGACCTGCAAGCGTCGTTTGATTTTAAGGTTTAAGGCTTTTTCATGTGTGCTGTCAGGGCAGACAATCACAGTCTTCCATGTTTCATCTTCTGCAAACTGTTCACGAATACGTAAACCAATATCATGCCAAAGGGATAAGGTTTTCTGTTGTTCGCCAATACGCATGCCATAGGGAGGGTTGAGTAGTAATAAACCGCCATTACTTGTTTCTGGTTTTTGGAGTTGATGTATATCCATGATACTGGTTGTGATAAGCCCATCAAGTTGCACGCGTTTCGCATTGTTCCGTGTAATATTGATGGCACTTTCATTGATGTCTGAAGCCAAAACATGAGGTTTTGTATCTTTGACCATCTGTTCGCATCGCTCTACCACTTTAGAAAAGTCTTTTTCTTTCAATGACGGCCAGTGTAGGCATGCGAAGTCGTGGTTAAGGTTGGATGCGCGTTGTGTAGCCATCATTGCAGCTTCAATAGCAAAGGTTCCCGAGCCACACATGGGAGTAAGCAAGGTTTGCTCGGGTTGCCACTGTGCCCATTGTAAAATAGCTGCAGCAAGTGTTTCACGAATGGGCGCTTTTCCTGATTCTAAGCGGTAGCCACGGCGATCAAGGCGTTCACCTGATGTGTCTAAACTTAATGTACCACGGTTGTTATTAAGTCGAATATGCAGTGTTTGGATATGTTTTTTGCCAGGTTTAGTTTTGTTTTTTGTTATTTTAGGCAGTAGCCGCTCTATGGTTTGTTTGGCAAACTCGGCAATTTCATCGGAATGATGGAGTCGTGAGCGGTGGGTATGCACCTCGACTTCAAGTTGACTGGATTCATCCAAAAACAAATGCCATGCTACTTTCTCAAGGTCATACTTTAACCCTTCCAATGTCATGCTGCGAAAGGTGCGTAGCCGCATCAAAACACGTGTGATGACACGGCTTCTGATGTTGATACGATGCAGTAGTTGCATGGTTCCAGTAAAGCTAATACCGCCATATTCAATGTGAATGTCATGTGCGGAGAGATCTTTGAGTTCACGGGCAGCGATACGTTCAAGTCCTGGTAATACGATTGCGAAAAAATGATGTTGTTGTGCCATGCTTCGCATCATAGGAGTCTATCAGCCTTAAAGCAACTAACTGCAAATACATGAAGATTGGTGTTTTTTATCTGGATTTTCGTTAAATAGCAGTGCTGCTCGCTTCAATCCCATGTGTTTTCGCTACAATCGTTTAAGCCTGACAGAATTCTAGAGTAGATTATTCAGTATGTCCTCGTTGAGGTTGAATTGTTGTTTGTAGTGTAACATTGAATGAAACACCCCAAAGTACAATAAGCCATGTGATATATAACCAGAGCATAAAGATGGGCAGGGCTGCCAGAGCACCATATATTTTTTCATACATGGCTACTTTTGTGATATATAAAGAGAATAACCATTTGCTTAGTTCAAAAAGGGTTGCAACAAATAAGGCTGAAATAAAGGCATATTTTACGCGAATTTTGGTGCTTGGCACAAAAAAGTAGAGGAAAAATAAAGCAAGGGATGCTGTTGCCCAAGGTGTAAGGTAGGAAAATATTGGAACCTGGTGGTGGATACTACTCAGGTAGGGTAATGATGTAAGCCAAGTGCTAATCACAATAGATACAATAATAAAGAAAGGTGCAACAAGCCAAAGGATAATATGTGCAGGTAAACGTAGGAGAAGGTGGCGGGGTGTTTTGACTTGCCAAATATGATTAAAGGCTTTTTCTATACCCAACGATAACCATAAAACAGATAGGAAAATAATACATAGAGAAAAATATGAAAAAGATGTGATGTTTTGAGATGCGCTTGCTAAATAGGCTTCAATAGATGCTTGACTTGTGGGTAATAGTTGGGTGAAAACTTGCTCTTTAGCTTGTATAAATAAGTCTGAGAACATTTCCATTTGTAAGGAAAGATAAACCAAGAACACCGTTAAAGGTACAATAGACAGTAAGGTTGAATAACTTAATGAGGCTGCAAATTGCATACTTTGTGTGCGTGAAAAATGTTGATAGCTGCGCACTAAAATATGT
>JALSZC010000310.1 GCA_027059605.1 Ghiorsea sp.
AAGATGGCTCTGGCATAAGCGCCTTCGGAGAGTTCACCTTTGAATAACATCCAGCGGAACATGATTAAAGCCGTGGTGCAAACATCAGTTTCGCAGTAGTTACGGATAGCATCAATTTCTCCGCCTTCAAACATGCCGCGCACATCATCACCTGCGGTATCTAACTTGCCTGGGATGCCAAAAGCAGTCGCCACTTCATGCATGGAGCAGCGGGCGGATGCGCCGAAATCAGACAACACTTCCAACAAGTCCAAGTGATAGTTGTGGGAATAGCGGGATTCGTAGTTGTTCCACTTATCGCCTTCTTTAAACCATCTTGGACAGGATAAACCATGTACCATAGCTCTATATTTGAGCACGGGCATATCAAAACCTCTGCCATTAAAGCTGACCAGTTGCGGTGCGCGGGTTTCAATGATGTTGAAAAAGCCTTTTAGCATGTCTTCTTCGCTGGATTCAGGCGTGCCACCTGTGGCAATGCGTTTGATGGCAAGCTCGCTGCCTTCTTCGCCGATTTCGCGGGTTAAATGCACATAGCTGATGGCAACGACTTGATGAAAGGGTTGGCGAGGGAAATCATTTTTACCATCGGTTTTTTCTAAGAAATAGACAGATAGGGCATCGCGGGCTTCAAAGTCGTCCATGTCTTGCTTACCAAGCAGTCGCCGCGTTGCATCGGCATCAGGTACGGTTTCAATATCATAAACAAAGATTTCGCGTTGCATGGCTTGCCCCCTCAATCAAGGTTCAAGCTTACATAAAAATAGGAAATGTCCAAAAGATACTTTGCGTTGAAGGAGCTTCTTCATTTCTTTGCCAACAAAGAAACGAAGCAAATAAATTGCCCTTTATAATCTGCTTTTCCCCTTCGTTTACTTGTAAAAAAGGGCGCATGTTACTGCGCTTATCCTTTTTTACAAGATACTTCGGCGCAGATGAACAAAGGGGGGGGCTGTCACCTCGAGCGTAGTCGAGAGGTCTTAAGGTTCCTCCACTGCGGTCGGAATGACAGAGTTATGTGCGTTTGAGTAGTTTACGTTCGCCAAGTGCCCATGCTGCGGTGAAAAAGGTTATCATGCTGCCCAACACTAAAACAGTTAACCAAACAAATTGCATGATTTTATCGCTGGGAAATACCCAATAGTGGGGTGCATAATAAAGCCATGCTGCCATGGGTGTACAGGCTAGGGCTGCTGAGCCCATACGTTTCCAGCTTGAAAGATTAAAGATTGCACCATGTGTTCGGTGTAAGTGTAGCCACAATAGCCCTACGTTAAAGAAAGAGGCTAGGGCAGATGCTAAGGCTAGCCCTACATAACCCAAAGGCTGCATCAAAAGCACAGCGAGTATGATATTCATGATGACTGTGTAAAACGCATATTTCATGGGTGCTTTGGCATCTTTATTGGCGAAACATGCTGTGGATAACACGCGCGCCCAGCAAAACATTAATAAACCGACAGTATAAGCTTGTAAGGCATAGGATGTATTGCTGGCATCAAGCGAGGAGAATTTACCATGCTCGAACAAGGTGCGGATAATGGGCTCGGCTAAGAAGAAAAGACCCACCATAGAAGGTAGAATAATCCACGTCAGCCATGTTAAACCGCTTCTTAAATCTTGTTTGGCTTCGTTCAACCTGTTGTTGGCTAGGTGCTCTGATAAAGCAGGCAAAAGGGCTGTGCCCATGGCAATACCAAACAAAGCAAGGGGTAATTGCACGATTCTATCAGCATAA
>JALSZC010000311.1 GCA_027059605.1 Ghiorsea sp.
ATACACGCAAACCTAAGGGTAAATAGTCATACACACCCGAAGTGACACGGCGAATAAAACCAGCACGAAGTAAAAGTTGGTGCGACACTACTTCTGCATCAGCAGGCATGTCGCGGAGAGTAGGAGAGAAAAGTTTTGAATAACGCATGGCGACAAGCTAAAGCATAGATAAAACCCTGCAAGTAACATATTGTGAAGTGTTTTATGTCACTTGCAATCGCCCCCCCCGCAATTACTGTGCCGTTTATCAATTTAAGGGGAGGAGTCGAATGAACTTCAAATTATTAAAGATTGGACTGCTTGTGGCAGCTTTAGGGCTAGCCAGTTGTGGCGGCGATTCAGGAACAACGTCAAGCACAGCAGGTACAACAGCAGCCACAACCGTGGTTGCACCTAATACAGGCACAGTGACTGTCACGACAGCACCTAACAATGTGGTGTCTATTGGTGCATCAGGGACAAACTTTAAAACAGCAGATGCGACGGGTAAAGCCGTGTTTACAGGCTTGCCAGCAGGTGCAGTGGATGTGCATATTTTTAGTGCTGATGGTTATAGCGCAACAAGTTATATGGGGTTCAATGCAGCCAGCATTAACGATAGACCCGACATTCAATATAGTGCGATTGATATTTATGTGCAAGCCATCAACCCTGACCCATATTCATCTCCAACCTATTATTTAAGAACGGCAACAAATACTTATGCTGCCAATGATTGGGCAGGTACAGGTAATGTACGTTTTGATTTATGGGATGTTGCTCCTGGTGTAACGGTTTCAGGCACACTGTATGCTATGCAAGGCAATGTGACTTCTTCTGCAGGTAACACTTTGTATGGCGGTGGTGCAGAAGCCATTAACTTGGGTAATGTAACCTTCACAACCACGATAAATTCAGGTGCAGCGCAACAAAGTTTTGTTGCGAACTTTACAACACCTGTGCCAACGCCACCAGTCTTAGCAACCGTGCAAAGTGTTACACCGCCAACAGGACTGCCTTTGCAGGGGTTGGATATAGGCTCTGTTGGTATTGTTGGGTTTAATGGCGCAGCCATAACCTTGCCTGATACAATTGGTTCAGCGGATATGGGGCTTCATACTTATTATGTGTCAGCAGGAGACCCTTATAGCGGCTGGGCTAGAAAGGGAACGTTTACAGTGGGTGGTTCTATTTCTGTAGCGGCAACGTTAACCACACTGCCGACGATGACAGCAGGGCAATCAGGCTCAACCTTAAGTTGGACTAATGGTGCAACGCCAACCCCATTGGTGATAACTGATATTCATGATAGTTCATATACTTATGATTGGGCTATTTATTCAGCAGGTGGCACATCATCTGTAACACTACCCACCGTACCAGCAGGTGTAACTTCACCTTTGACCATTGGTTTACCATACTTGGTAAGTGTAAACAATAACAAAGAGTTTTCGGGTGCTTCTTATGAGCAAATGATTACACTTATTATGAGTGGTGGAAAATTTAACTCTGATGAATATGTTGGTGTGAAAGACGTACTTTACACACGTTAATTCGTATCCTTCATGGAAACGGAAAAGGCGGAGCTTAAAGCTTCGCCTTTTTTATTTGTAGTTGATGTGTTTGATATTGAAAAAGTGTTTAAGGCTGTGGTTTTTTACCATATTGATTGTCATCATCGCTGGGTTTCACCAAAAAGACTAGCAATACAATGGCAAGTGCAAATGTTAGCGCAATACCAGCAAGGCT
>JALSZC010000312.1 GCA_027059605.1 Ghiorsea sp.
AAATTTAAATCAGCCAATAAAATATTATTATTTGAATCTTGTGCAGCTGCTGTTGTTATAGATACAATCAACATTGCTAACACCGCTATCGGTCGAACAATAAAATGCATAGATCATCCTTTTTCTAAATTTTTATTTATGTTTTTAATCAACGTTGCAAACACTAATAAGCAAAACCCTCGCCAAGCAAGGTTTAGTTTATGTGATATGCATCACTCTGCGTATAAATACTTAAAAACCACTTACCTTTCCTAGACATACGTAACTTCCCCCGCACCAATATTTGTTGTCCCAGCTTCAAGGTCTTGCGCTTGAAAGCAAGCCTTGCATGCTTAGGTACTGTTACCGTCAGCTTACCAAGCGCAAATCGCCAACCATTTTTATCTATGTTTGTGACAACACCATGAATCAAACGAAATTGTCCTAATAAACTCATGCGCAATTGTTTCGGCGTTAATACGCGCCAACGTTTATGACCCCACATCTTTCGCTTGGCTGCAATGGCATCTTGTTCTATCCGCAATAGCTTCTTTGCTGCACTTATGTTCGGTGCAAAAGTATACACATGTGCCAGCCCCATCTCCAGCAAAGTTGCATTGACCCATGTACCATCTCGTAAATACACATGCGCCAATGTACGCCCATATTTATCTTTCTTTTCTTTGTCAAAGCTAAGGCGAACTTGTTTACCTGCTATCAAAGCAGTCAAAGCATTTTTGGCTTGTTTGCCAAAGGGTTGGGCAGGGCTATTATCGTGCCGTATTTCAGGCGCATTGATTCCCAATAAACGAACTTTCTCACCTTTGGTTGTTTTAAATGTATCTCCATCAATGACTCTTTCTACAGTTACCCATCTATCGTGTGTAATCCAAGATAATGAGCCTGCAAAACTGGGCTGCACCAACAAAAACAGCACACATAATGCAATGATACGAGACATTAAGCGTTTAAACTTCCTACCAAGTCTTGATATGATGCCATTTCATGTTTCATCAAATAATCCGACAAGCCATCCAAAACTTTTCGACACAATAGCGGGTCGTAAAACAAACCCGTACCCAGACCCAAAGCCGTAGCACCTGTAATTGCAAACTCCAATGCATCTTTGGCTGTGGTTAAACCGCCCTGCCCCAAAATTGGGATATTGTGTGAATCGGCAACCGCTCGTGTTTGATGAATTTTCCAAAGAGCGACTGGTTTAATCGCAGGCCCTGAAAGACCACCTGAAACATTGCCAATCACAGGTGTTCTGCTTTCGACATCTACAGCCATGCCCACCAGTGTATTAATCACCGATAACCCATCCGTACCCGCTTCAATGCAAAGGCGTGCTGTTTCTGCAATATCTGCATTATTGGGTGATAACTTGGTAATCAAAGGTTTAGAAGTTTGCGCCCGCATCGCTTCCACCACCTTAGCAGCCATACAAGGGTCGTTACCAAAATGAACGCCACCTTCTTTGACATTGGGGCAAGAAATATTGATTTCAATTGCCGTTACAGGTGAATCATCATACATGGCTGCCACTTCGGCATAATCATCAAGTGTTGAACCATTAGCATTTGCCCAAAATTGCGTGTCATCGTGGGGTAAATGCGGCAACACTTCATCAATCACATAACGTGTACCTGGATTTTGCAAGCCAATCGCATTCAACATTCCCGATGGTGTTTCATATACCCGATGCGGTGCGTTGCCCATACGTGGCTCAACAGTTGTACCTTTAAGAATTACCGCCCCAACATCTTGATTGGAAAAACCTTCAATGCGTGTGTATTCCTCACCGAAACCTACACATCCCGATAGCAAAACCAGCGGTGTTTGCAGCTTTAAACCTGCGAATTCAATACTTAAATCTGGTGTAGGTACACTCATCTTACTTTTTTCCTTTTTGTGGTAAATAAGCTCGAACAGCAGCGGGTACCAATGCATTCACATCTCCACCCATACTCGAAATTTCTCGAATAAAACTGGATGAAACAAAAGTATATTCTTCTCTCGCCATCACAAAAACCGATTCAATCTCTGCATCCAGTTTACGGTTCATAGCTGCCAATTGAAATTCATATTCAAAATCTGATGCCGCGCGCAAACCACGCAAAATAGCAGTTGCCTGATGTGCCTGCGCCAAGTTCACCAACAAACCATCAAAACTTAAAGTTTGAATGCGTTTTTCATTGGCAAATGTTGCATTCACCATGTCCAACCGCGTTTGCACATCAAACATTGGGCTTTTCTTCGGGCTATCGGCAACGGCAATAATCACTTTATCAAAAAGTTTTAAACCACGTTGCACCACATCCACATGCCCCATGGTTATGGGGTCAAATGTACCAGGATAAATTGCTGTTTTCATGCTGATGTTTCCGTGTTGCCATCAAAAAAATACAGTGTTGTTTCACTGTATTTACGCGACTGAACAGGCAAAATATCTTGTTTCCATTGCAAACGTGAGCGTGATGATTCTTCAACCACCAAGTGTTCATAACTTATGTCTTGTTTGGCTAACCATGCGGGTATTTGTGCAGCAAGCCCTGTGTTGTAAGGTGGGTCCGCAAAAATAAGGTCAAAATATTGCCCTGAAGGCAACGCCTTGGGTAAAGAAGCAGCTTGAATCGTCCACCCTTGAACACCCCATGATTCTTCAATCACTTTCATGGCTTGGCAAGCTGTTCTATTGGATTCAATACTAAGCACATTGCTTGCACCTCGTGACAATGCTTCAAGCCCTATCACTCCACTTCCTGCAAACAAATCTAATACCGAAGCACCCTGCAACCCCCCAAGAATATTAAACAATGCCTCACGTACCCGTGATGGTGTTGGGCGCAAACCTTCTATATCAGGCACACGCATCGTGCGCCCACGCATATCTCCAGCTGTAATTCGCACTTTAAATTAGATGTTACCACTTACGCTCAAATGAGCTTAGATTCTTTTTCAAAATCGCCAAGGCATTATCATCACCAGGTGATAAGTCATCACAAGTAAAACCAATATCTACTGCAATATTCTGCTCTGTTTCAGGCCAAACCAAGGATAAATCCCACTCTTGGTTAAGACGCTCTGCCCAAGTTTTCGCTTTTTCAGCTTTCGCATTAGGCAATAAGACGGCAAACCGACCTTGCCCCATATCTGCCACAACATCATAAGAACGTGTTTTCTCACGAATCAAACTACCTGCTTCCCTTGCCGCACTTTCAGCAAACCAGTCTGCATGTCCACGCACCAAAGACACATAGTTACCAATGCCAATCACCACCAAACTCAATGGCTGCTGTGCTGCACGGCAGCGATCAACCTCTTGATTAAACCGCTGATAAAAATACTGTTCTGTTTCAAGGTCTGTAACAGGGTTACGATAAAAGTATTGTTTTAAGCGCTCACTGCGCATTAATGCTGTATTCACCCGAGCAATCAACTGCATAGGTGTCACAGGCTTCACCAAATAATCATCTACACCCAAAGTTAAACCTTTAACTTGGTCATCAATTTCATCCAATACAGAAAGAAAAACGAAAGGTGTCAGGTTAAAACTTTTGTCAGCCCGGATTTCCCTATACAGCCCCCAACCATCCAAATTAGGCATCATAATATCTGTTAAAATCAAATCTACATGGCGACTACGCAAAATATTTAAAGCATCTTCACCATCTTCTGCTTCCAAAACACGGAACCCACCTTGCTGTAAAAAGTGGCTGGTTACATCACGACTGGTATTGGAATCTTCAACCACTAAAATCGTTTTCATTTTTCCCTCACACTACCGATAACATTACTTGTTTTGCTGTTGCACCACATCAGGACCAACCAAAACACGCTTCCAATCTTTCGGTTGCAGATATTGCTTTGCCATACGTTTAACGTCTGCAAGTGTGACTGAACTCACGCTTTTCGTCCAGTTTTGCAAATAATCCAAGGGGCGTTTATACACCCCCATCATTGCCAACAAACCTGCCCGCTCTCGATTAGAATCCATGCGTTGAGCGAACCCACCCACCAAATTTCGTTTGCTTTTATCCAAGTCTTCTTGGCTAATATGCCCATCAGCTAAACCTTGCAATACATCACGCAACACAACCTCAGCTTCAGCAGCTTGATCGGCCTTGGTTAACAAACGTATGGTATATGCACCATTGGTCTCCAATGGCTGAAAGAAAGAATATACACCATACACAAGCCCTCGTTTTTCACGAATTTCCTCCATCAACCGAGAACCAAATCCACCGCCCCCCAACATATGGTTTAACACCAGCAAAGCCTTATAATCAGGGTGATGACGCGATGGACCAAGCCGTACCCATTCAACCAAAGCTTGATGTTTATCCAATGTAACAAAGCTTGCTTGTTGTGCGTTGGGTTGTGGCTGCTTAATATCAGAAAAAGCATGCACAGGCTTACCCTTCCAGCCATTTAAATACGGTTTCAATGCTGCAAGCAACGCATCCATAGTAATGTCACCACTGACTGCCAACACAGCACCATCAGGACGCACTTGTTGCTGATAAAAAAGCTTTAAGTCTTTAAGTTGTATCTGTTTTAACGACTGCACATTACCCGACACTGCATGTCCATAAGGGTGGTTGGGGAACAACAACTTATTCACCTCTTCTGCTGCATATGTCGTAGCTTCTTCTCTGGCTTTAATGACAGATGAAACTGCATTTTTCTGTAAAAATTCAAAGCGTTTTTGCTGCCAACCTGGCTGCAACACAGCTTCTGACAAAGCTTGCACTCCTTCATCCAAGGCTTCACTCAATACAGTCAGTGAAAAAGACATGGTATCTTTGTCCACATTACTACCCAAGCGAATTGCTGCGTCATCCAGTTTTGCTGCCCATGCCAAATAATCATGTTGCTTGGTGTGATCCGTCAGCATGCCCGACAACAATGCTGCTGAACCTGCCTTACCCTGTGCATCAAAACGGCTACCTGCAGGCACAACCAGCTTCATTGCCACCATAGGTACATTATGCGCTTCAATCAATAAAACATTTAACCCATTGTCCATCACATGCTGTTGCACTTGAGCAGCAGAGACTTGCTGCACACTTAAAAAAAGTAAGAAAATACCCATCCATAATTGCTTCATGGTGCTGCTCCTTCAGTGGTCTCGGGGGCGTACTTGGGTATCAATACGCCCGTGGTGCTTCGTACTTGTTGTATCCATATATGCATCGCATCACGCACATCTTCTGGTGTAACTTGTCGAATCAAAGTTAACCACCTGTCTTTTTCATCCGCACCAATACCTACCGTCTCTAAAATACCAATATGCTTAGCTCGCAAATACAAGGAGTCCTGCGCAAACACTTCATCAGCAATCAAACGGCGCTTAGCAGCCTTAAATTTTCTCGCATCAGGCAAGTTTTTGCCCATATCATCCATCAATGTCCAAAAAGATTTCTCAAAATCAGACACCTTTTGCCCCACACCAAGCATCCCATAGGCATACCACAAATCCAAGCCCATAGTAAATGGATCATACCCTGCCCCTACAGACACTGCCTTGCGCTGCGCATTGACCAATACTTCGTTCAATACAGCCGACTTGCCACCTGCCATGATTTCTGTCGCCAAGGCTAAAGCTGCAACCTGTCTATCATTGTGGTATGGCTGCCATGAGGGAACTGGAATAGCCACCGACACCACAGGCAATTGTGCAAGTAGCTTAACCTCAACTCGCTTGGCTCCCAAAGGCTCTGGCTCTATGGGGTTAAAGCGCGGCTCAACATGTTTAGACTTCATGCGACCAAAAGTTTTTCCCACCACCTTTTTCACAGCCTTGAAATCTACATCGCCCACAACAACAACTGTCACATTAGCTGGCACATAATGCTTTTGATAAAAAGCCTGCACATCTTCAATCGTTAGACCTTCCAAATCCTGCATCCAACCAATCACAGGATTACGATATGGATGCAAACGCAAAGCTGCAGCAGATAATTCCTCAAACATGCGCGAGTTAGGGTTATCTTCCGTGCGCATTCTACGCTCTTCCATAATCACTTTAATTTCACTCTGAAAATCTTTATCCCGAAGTTTAAGGTTGGCAAAACGCTCCGCCTCCATTTTTAAAACACGACTAACCTCGGCTGCGGGTACAGTCTCAAAATACGCCGTGTAATCTGTGGATGTAAAGGCATTATCACTGCCCCCCATGGCTGAAATAATTTTAGAGTATTCACCTGCCGCCAACTTCTTTGAGCCTTTAAACATCATGTGCTCAAACACATGAGCTAGCCCTGTTTTGCCAGGCACTTCATCACGACCACCCACTTTGAGCCAAACCTGAACCATGGCTACAGGTGCTGAATGGTCTTCTTCAACAATCAAATTCACCCCATTTTTAAAACTTGCCTGCTGCAATGCCGCTTGTGCAGTTGTAGCAAAACTTAGAAAAAACGCAGCAAACCATAATAATTTTCTCATCAACAGTGACTCCAGCCTTAAAATTTGAAACTGAAAGCTAACCCATGCTTTCGTGAAGGTTAAGCATTCTGAGAAAACGGCGATGAATAGAAGATGAAGAAAATTCGTGAACAACAAGCCGCCGTTGCCATTGCTTATGATACCAATACACACGCTGCACCCAAAGTGCTCGCCTCAGGTTATGGTGAGGTTGCCAAAGCAATCCTCAATTTAGCCAAAGAAAATCATGTACATATACATAATGATACCCAACTTGCACAATTGTTAGCACAAGTGCCCGTAGGACAAGAAATCCCCGAAGAAGCATACCAACTGGTGGCTGAATTACTTGCATTTCTCTACAATATGGATCAAAAAATGGGGCAGCCTACCACGTCATAACTGTCTGCATTAATTCATCCAATATATAAAGCCACTTTAAATCTAGGTACTTACTTGCACCAACTCAATCGCATTGCCATCAAAATCATAAAAGAAAATGGCTGCACGCCCTGA
>JALSZC010000313.1 GCA_027059605.1 Ghiorsea sp.
GTATATTTAGACGGTACAATAGACGAATTAAACGAAGATAGCCAACTTTACGAGATATAAGTGCTCATTTTCGCCAAAATTCAGGCACAAGCAATACAAAAAAGGTGAAAATTTCCAACCTTCCCAGCACCATACCAAACATCAAAACAGCTTTGGCAGCATCGGGTAGCATGGCATATGTTGAAGCTGGTCCAACATCACCAAAACCTGGTCCAGCATTCGTAATCGTTGCTGCAGAAGCAGAAATTGCAGTCAGCATATCTACACCTGTCATCGCAACCAAAACAGAAATAACAATAAAACATACAATATACAACGCAAAAAAGCCCCACAACGCCTGAACAACTGAGCCTTCCACGCTTTTATTGCCCACTTTAACATGCAACACAGCATGCGGATGAATCAAGCGGCGAACTTCTCGTATACCCTGCCGAAAAAGCAATAAAATCCGAATCACCTTCATTCCACCTGCCGTTGAACCCGAGCAGCCACCAACAAACATAACAATGAGAAAAAGCAAAGACGTTGCTGGTGGCCAAAGTCCATAGTCACTCACGGCAAAACCTGCAGAAGTGGAAATAGAAACAATATTAAAAATCACCTCATTCCATTCACCTTTGCCTGAACTAACCGTCAAAACACCAACAACGATAATAATGCTTACCAACCACTTAAAATAGGTCATTAACTCATCATCTTTCAAATAGGTTTGGAGTGTGAAACCATTGCGTACTGCCATAAAATGTAAGGTGAAATTAATTGCGCCCAAAATCATAGTAACTACAATCACACCCCGAATCCATAGCGATGAAAAATACCCCACACTGGCATCATGCGTAGAAAAACCACCTGTGGATACCGATGTCATTGCATGATTAAGCGCATCAAACCAGCCCATACCAGCTACCTTCAAAGCAATGGCTGCCACCACTGTGGTAGCCAAATAAAGCAACCATAATACCTTGGCTGTTTCTGTCACCCTAGCAGTCAACTTGTCTTTAACAGGCCCTGGAGTTTCAGCTTTGAACAACTGCATACCACCCACACCCAAAAGTGGCATAACAGCCACAGCCAAAACAATAATTCCCATACCCCCTAACCACTGCTGCATAGAACGCCAAAATAAAATGGCGTGAGGCATGCTGTCCAAACCTGTTAATACTGTTGCACCTGTTGTGGTCAAACCTGATGTCGATTCAAATAATGCATCAATCACAGTCTTACAAGTACCTGTCGTTAAAAAAGGAATAGCGCCCAACACCGATAAGACCACCCATGCCGAAGCTACAATCAGGAACCCATCTTTATGCCCCAGTTGTTTAGGAGCTTCTCCTGCCCAGCTAACCATAGAAACACCTAACATTAACACCAAAACACCAGCTAAAATAAACTGATCCGCATGACCTGATGCATAATATAAGGCAACTATAGCAGGTAACATCATGCCACCTGCAAATAAACAGACCAGTACACCTAATGTCCAAACTACACCTTTAAGATGCATAGTTTATATATCCTTCAAACATCAGAAAAACTCAAGACGAACTTCAAAAAGTCGCTCAATATCACGGATAGCATCTGCCCTAGATACCAAAACAACATGGTCATTCGGTAATACCATGCTCTCCCCATCAGGAATAATCACCGTATCCCCGCGAACAATAGCACCAATTACAGTGTCTTTGGGCAATTGCAAATCTTTAAGTGGCAACTCCAAAATCTT
>JALSZC010000314.1 GCA_027059605.1 Ghiorsea sp.
GCTTCAGCAATTTGTTTCATTGCCGCATGAAGCTGTGAACCACAGTCACAACGGCGAGAAGTAAACACATCACCTGTTAAACACTCAGAGTGCACACGCACCAAACATGGCTCTTCAGCCGTGGGTTCACCCATCACCAAAGCTACATGTTCAGCATCATCCACAAGGTTGCTAAAACCAACCATTTGGAAATCGCCAAATTCTGTGGGTAAACGCACTTCCACTTCGCGTTTTACCAAAGAATCATGCTTTAAACGATGTGAAATCAAATCGGCAATACAACCAATCTTAATACCATGTTTTTTAGCAAATTTTTTCAGCTCTGGCATACGCGCCATAGAGCCATCTTCATTCATAATTTCGCAAATCACACCTGCAGGTTTCAAGCCTGCCAATCGTGCCAAATCAATACTGGCCTCGGTATGCCCAGCGCGAACCAAAACCCCACCTTCTTGACCTTTGAGTGGAAATATATGCCCAGGTGTATGAATATCTTCGGCAACCACATCATCTTTAATGGCTGTACGAATAGTGTGCGCTCTATCAAATGCAGAAATACCCGTGGTGACACCCTCTGCAGCTTCAATCGATACAGTAAAGTTGGTTTTAAACTTGGAATTAATGTTTTGCGTCATCAAAGGTAAACCAAGTTTATCCACCTGCTCTTCTTCAAGGGTTAAACAAATCAAACCACGTCCGTGGGTTGCCATAAAGTTCACCGCTTCAGGGGTCACCCATTCCGCAGCCATCACCAAATCACCTTCATTTTCACGGTCTTCATCATCGGCAAGGATAATCATGCGCCCAGCGCGCAACTCTTCAATCAATTCTTCGCAAGGGTCGAGACTCATGTCTCCTCCTGTGTATTGGCACTGCTTTGGCAGCTTAAAATCCGTTCAACATACCGACCCAAAAGGTCAGTTTCAAGGTTCACCCTATCACCTTTTTGCAAAAGATGCAGGTTGGTATGCTCCAAAGTGTGTGGAATTAAGTTAACCGAAAAACATGTATGCTCCACTGTATTCACGGTTAAACTCACACCATTCAATGTTACAGAGCCTTTGACCACCACATATTGCTTAAGCTTTTCAGGCACTTCAAATGTAATTTGTTTATGCTCGCCCACATCTTTTATCGTAACAACACGTGCCACATCATCAATATGCCCACTCACCATATGTCCACCCAAGGCATCACCCATACGCAATGCAGGCTCTAAGTTTACCTTATCACCTGTTTGCACCTCGGAGAAGCGCGTAAGCTTGATGGTTTCTGGTGACAACGTTGCCGCCCATAGGCTTTTTTTTGCATCAGGAAAATCTGTAATGGTCAAACAACAACCATCCACAGCTACCGAATCACCCAACTGCCAAGCCGACATATCCAACCTGGTTGCAAAGACAAACAATGATTGACTGTCTTGATGCTCTATTGAGTCAATACATCCCACATCTTGAACAATACCTGTAAACACGTTTATTTGGTGTGATACTTCACAGACTCTTCACGAACTGCTTTAAAAAATTCAATGGCGTGTTCTGGTGGCACATCAGGCGTAATACCATGTCCAAGATTAAATACATGCCCATTACCATGCCCAAATTTTGCTAGAATATCTTTCACTTCGGCACGGATTTTTTCAGGTTTTGCATACAGCATGGTAGGGTCCATATTGCCTTGTAATGCCACCTTATCACCCACACGACGGCGTGCTTCGTCAATATCAATGGACCAATCCAAGCCAAGCACATCACAACCTGTGTCTGCCATAGCTTCAAGCCAGCCCATGCCACCTTTAGAATAAAGAATCACAGGCACTTTGCGCCCATCATGCTCACGGGTAAGTTGTGATACAATGCGTTCCATGTACTGCAAAGAAAAATCTTTGTAATCACGGGTATTCAAAATACCACCCCAAGTATCAAAAATTTGCACAGCTTGCGCACCTGATGCAATTTGACCATTCAAATAAGCAGCGACAGAATCAGCTAACTTTTCTAGCAACAAGTGCATGGTTTCAGGCTCATTAAACATCATGGCTTTCACTTTAGAAAAGTTTTTCGAGCCGCCACCTTCAACCATATAGGTTGCCAATGTCCAAGGGCTACCTGCAAAACCAATCAATGGCACACGACCATTTAAATCACGGCGAATGGTGCTTACTGCATCCATCACATAACCAAGCTCACGTGTTGGGTCATCCAACACAGGCAACTTTTCTACATCCGCCTTGCATGTGATAGGGTCAGGAAACTTTGGTCCTTCGCCTGTACCAAACGTTAATTCCATACCCATGGCTTCAGGAACCACCAAAATGTCGGAAAATAAAATTGCGGCATCTGCATCCAATATATCAATAGGCTGCAAAGTCACCTCACTGCACATTTCAGGTGAGCGACATAGGTTTAAAAAACCACCCGCACGGGCTCGCGTTGCCCTATATTCAGGCAAATAACGCCCTGCTTGACGCATCATCCACACAGGCGTGCGCTCTACATCTTGACGCAAACATGCGCGTAAAAACAAATCATTCTTTAATTCAGACATTGTAAATCCTTTTTCGATAGTCGTAAGAAGTGCCTACCCTAACCATCAATATGCTTGGTATCCAACTCTGATGCAACACGAACAATACAAATAGCATAGTTTGAACCCACTTCTTGCACTTGTACGACTTTATAATATCCACCATGCTTGGCTTCTTCTACACTAAAAACCATGCCTTTAAATACAGTAGGATCAGGAAATACAATCACATGCTCGCCATCAGCCTCAAAGCTTGCCAATAGTGACCACTTGCGGTGTTCCTTGGTATCACCAATAGATAACATGGTGGCATTTACAGGTACAAAGTCGCGCAAATAAAACTGCAATCCCATTTGCTGCTCACCTTCTTTGGGGTAACGAATCCAACGAATAAAAGCAAAGTGTGGCTCACCACGATGTGGTTTCCATTGCAATCCCACAAGGGCATTCACTTCCCTTTCAGGTGGTACAGCACTCAATCGCTCAATCGCCATGCCTTGACGACTAATATTAACTACTGTCCAAGCATGGGCAGGGGCAATATTACTTTCATCTTCAGTTTCTGCTTGTTTACTTAAAATATGTTCCTTAGGCGCAAGCGTATTTTGCAGTACTGAAATACTATGTTGCAAAGACCAGTCCACCACCAATTTTGCATTGCCATACTCTTGACGCTCAGTATCACGCGATTTAGTGCGCAAAGCATCAAGTATGGCATTCCCACCCAATACAGTCGTTTGTAAAGACGCTTCAATTTGCAAGTCATTGCTCTGTAACACAGGGTTATTAATCACTTTTTCAGCTCTATCAATCGCCATCACCAATTTATCAATGAAATCATCCATGGGAATAATGATATAATCTGAAGTTGTTGGCTGTGGTGCAAAAGCAACCACTTGTGCCGTGTCATTAGGGCGACTCATATTGGTGACCAGCAAGCTATAACCTTTCATTTCTGAGCTTTTAAGACCATTCTTTGGCAAATAATATGGGGTTAGCTGATTAATATGATGCTGCAACTCATCCATCATCATTGCTTGTTCTTCAATGGTTTTGCTAAAAAAGTCTAGCCCCCGTAAAAGCTCATAACGAACAATCGATAGGTGCAAGCGTTTTATTTCTTCCTCAGCTCCTTCACCCAATTCAGGTACAACAATCATACCTAAACGCATCAAATCAAACACTTGACGAACTGTAATGATCGCAGGCGCATGGTAGCTGCCTAGTGTATCCTTCATTAAACTGCCCGCCAAGTTAATAGCATGGGCAACCATATCCACCAAAATTGTGTAATATTCTGGGTTTTTTAGTGCTTCTTTTTGCACCATATCCACACCGATTTTATGCGCATTCAAGACGGCAGCCGTCATTTCTGCATCAAACAAATCCAGTCGTTCTTCAAATCTATGTAATACTTTGAGACGAAAATGCAATGGAATCAGAGGATTTGAATTTAAACGTGATAAATAAGCCTGCATACTTTTTCGCAACTCAGGACCTGCTGCAGAGCCTGAAAAGTAGGTGTTTAAACGTTGCTCTAAATCTTCAAAACGACTAAGCAACACATCAGTAAGCATTTCTGCCTGCCCCAACTCCAAGCGTTGAGGGTGCAAACGCAAGTCAGATGCTAAGGCAGACTGTACTTCTCTCTTATTCTCTGGTGTCGTCATAACAACCTCTATCTTCTTTCAAGAACCCTCGAAAGTAAATATTTTTGGATGTTTACAGTATAGACGCTAAATCTGAAGTTTGCCTAACCACAACCAAAGATGGTAATTTATCAAAAATATTGGATAGATATGGTGATATTATACGCATAGTTTCTTCACCTGTTTGATTGTGTTCCAAATCATTCAAAACAATCCATTTCGGTGTGCGCTGAATCGAAGCAAGATATGCACAGTGCACCAAAGCCTGGCTCATACAACCCAAACGCAAGGGTATGACCAACATTACTTCAGCATCAGGCATAGCTTGCAACCAGTCACTCACCAACCACGGCTTCTCACCCAATACAAGCGGAGCCATTAAGCCACCTACACCTTCAATCAACGTTGTTTGTTTTTCTATTTCTCGCTGCCTTATCCATGTCAAAAGTTTTTCAGGGGATAAAGCACACTTTTCTTTTTGCCCAGCCAGTGCTGGCGCAACAGGTGTTTGAAAGGTGTGGAAGTTCACAGCTTGTTCAGATGTGCTTGCAGCATCCATCAAGAGTTGAACATCTTCATTCACCCCTGTTGCCAGTACACCACTGGCAATAGGTTTTAAGGCTTGCGCAGACTCACCTTGAGCCAGCAAATGTTTCAATAGGTTCGCCGTCACCCATGTTTTACCAGCACCAGTATCGCTTGCTGTAATAAAAATAGAGCGTGACACTTAACGACTTAGAAACGATCCAATACGCGATTATTGATGGTGACCTCGTGGCGGTCACGTACACTTGCCATCCAACGTGCAAAACGCACCGCACCTTTGGCTTTAAGTGCTTCATCACGCACCTTGCCTGATTCAGCAGCAAACACTTGTTCATCAGCATGTTCAACTTTTTGTACATGAACCACAGCAACACCTGCAGGTGTTGATATAACATGGTTCACCCACTCACCTTCAGGTATAGCAAACGAGGCACGCAAAACAGGACTTAGCCATACTGCATCATCACCTTCACCATTACTACGCACAGGTTTCGATGTAAACACAGGCTGCCCAAACTGCTGTGCTAGTGCTTGAATATCTTGACCGTTTTCTGCTGCATGCAAAATATCTTCTGCAATATCTTGCGCTTGTTTTGCAGCCAAATCATTCGCCACATCAGCATAAACACGTTTGACCACTTCTGCATAATCCATGGTTTGTGGCTTGATACGCTTAAGAACTTCCAAAGCAACATAATGACCATTATCCACTTCTACAATTTCAATCGCATCATCAGGCATGGCAGTAAAAGCCTTTTTCTTCAATTCATCATAAGCACCCAACAGTGGGTTAGCCAACACGTTTTCCGTACTCAATTGACCAAGCTTTTGCACCGGTAGATTTACACTTGCCGCAGCAGCTTGCAGTGAATCTTCCATGCCCAAAGCATCGTCTAAATCTCTTGATAGTTGGTAGGCTTCATTCACAGCAGCTTCCTTGCGCAATTCATCGCTTAATGTTTTGCGCACTTCCGCAAGGGGCTTCACATCAGCAGGCTTCACATCATTCAACTGAATCAAATGCAATCCAAATTTGGTGCGTACCACATCACTAACTTCGCCAACCTTTAACTGTTCAAATACCACTTTATCAAATTCAGGAACCATGGCTCCACGTGTAAAGTAACCTAGGTCACCGCCTGCAGAAGCTGTTACATCATCAGAAACATCTTTTGCCACAGCAGCAAAACTTTCACCTGCTGCAATGCGCTTTTTGGCAGCTTCAATTTTTGCTTGCGCCACTTCAAGCACACCTTGAGAGGCATCTTTAGCCACACGCACCAAAATATGTGAAGCTTTACGTTTTTCTGGCGTGCCAAATTCAGATTGTCGTTCAGCATAAGCCTGAGCCACATCGTCATCACTAATACTTACATCATCCATCAAGTCTTTAGCATTAATATCTACAACTTGCAATTCAACTTTTAATGGTGATTGGTATGCTGAAGTATGCGACTCATACCAAGCTCTTGCTTGTTCATCACTCACTTTAATTGCAGGTTTCAAAGATTCAGGGTTTACAATCAAGGCTGCCAACACCCGCTTCTCAAAAGAGGCATTAAATCTAGCTTTTACTTCCGCATCACTCACCGAAGCTGATTCAACAATCGCTTTTTGCAAAGTATCAATCATAATACTTTGACGCAGATAATTTTCATAATCACGCGCTGAAGCAAAACCCATTTGACGCACTAAAGCTTCATAACGACCCGTACTAAACTGGTTGGATTCACGGAATGCAGGGTTGCTTTGCACTGTTGCCAACACTGCTTCATCAGGCACCACCAAACCAAGGTTTTTCGCTTCAAGCAGCATTAAGCGACGATTCACCATGGTTTGAATGGTTTCGTTTTTAACGCCCAACTGCTCAGCCAACTCTTTACTAAACTTGTCTCCCAGCATATTGGCATAGGTCGCCAGTTGACGCTGATATGTGACAGCAAAATCTACATCATAAATGGCTTCACCATCAATTTCAGCAACCGATTCAACTTGATTTCCCGTGAAATAATCACCAATTCCCCACAAAGCAAAGGATAAAATAATTGTGCCAAGAATAACCTTAGCCATCCAGCCTTGTGCATGTTTACGCATTGATTCAAGCATCTAAAACCCCAATAAAAATTCAGTGAAGGCGCAAGGTAAAGAAGCAAGCTATATTTCGCAAGGTAATTCCC
>JALSZC010000315.1 GCA_027059605.1 Ghiorsea sp.
CAATGCAAGGTAATCACGAAGCTAATGGCATTATTAAAAGTGCAGCTAGTTACCTTGGACAAGCCATTGCCGAAGCCATTAAACTTTTAGATATTCAAACGGTTAGCATCAGTGGTGGTTTGATTGGAGCATGGAATATATTACACCCCAACATTATGGTTTCACTGAATAACAATCTTATTCCACCACAACAAAATAAAGTGCGTATTTTGCCCTCGATACTTAAGGATAATGCAGGTCTTTTAGGTGCTGCAAATTTATTCAATAAATCAAAATGATATAGAAAATGAAAAAAGGTTGACCCTTGACCATACTCTATGGTTTATCATTGCAGCATGAAGATTGGTGAATTAGCAAAACAGGCGGCGGTCAACATTGATACCATACGCTATTATGAACAACGGCAACTTTTGGCGCAGCCTAAGCGTACGCCATCGGGTTATCGCATGTATTCCAAGCAAGATTTAATCAGGCTTGAGTTTATTTTGCATGCCAAAGCTTTGGGTTTCACCCTTGAGGAAATCAAAATGTTGCTTTTATTGCGTTCTGACCAAAGCAGTTGCGAGCAGGTGAAGAAAATCGCTTCGAGTAAAGCCCAAGAGATTGAACTTCGGATTCAGAGCTTGTTGAATATTCGAGATACATTGCTGGAGCTTGCCGAGCAATGCGGGCGAGAAGGCAAAGAAGATGTTTGCACCATTTTGAAGGCGATGGAGAAAGACCATGAATAACGCCGCATCGAATAAATCTGCATCACATTCTAAGGTACCTTTGTTCGCGGCAGTGCTCACTGGCAGCTTGGCATCGGCATGTTGTGTTGGTCCTTTTATTTTTGCTGCCTTGGGGTTTGGTTCAGCTTCATTTTTTATTGTTTTAGAGCCATTTCGCCCTTTATTTGCCGCCATCACCATAAGTTTATTGCTTTGGGCAGGTTGGCAATATTGGCGCAAACGAAACATATGCCTTGCTCAAGAATGCAAAGCGCCTAACCCTGTTTGGGTGATTGGCTTGGGCTTACTGTCCATTGGATTGCTCTTTTTTCCTTATGTTTATTAATATTGTGAGGTTTTTATATGCAGAAAAATATATTACTTAAAGTTGGCATTGTAGGCACATTGCTTGCTGCATTATGTTGCTTTACACCGCTTTTGGTTATTCTGCTTGGTGCTTTAGGGCTGGCAGCATGGGTTGGATATTTGGATGCGATACTGCTTCCAGCACTGATTCTGTTTCTTGGCTTAGCTGTATATGCATGGCTTAAAAAAGGAGAACATCATGACGCAAAGCATCATACCTGATTCAACCATCACTTGCCCAAAGTGTGGTTTCAGCAAAAAGGAAACCATGCCAACCGATGCTTGCCAATGGTTTTATGAGTGTACGGCTTGCCATGCTGTACTTAAACCCAAAGAGGGGGATTGCTGCGTGTATTGTTCTTATGGCGATGTGCCATGCCCACCCATACAGCAAGCTTGTTAACTTATTTAGCTCGTCTGAGGTTTGACTGGGTTTAGCCCCCAAATCTCACGGTTATAATCTTGCATAGTGCGGTCTGTTGAGAATTTCCCGCTGTATGCGGTGTTATAAATACTCATTTTTGTCCATTGATCTTTGTCTTGATAAGCCATGGATGCTTGTTGTTGGGCTTCAATGTATGAACGGAAATCAGCGGCAGTGAGCCAAGGGTCATCATTGCAACGAATAGCTCCAGTAA
>JALSZC010000316.1 GCA_027059605.1 Ghiorsea sp.
TCTTTTTTACTAAACATACCCTACATCCCTTGAACTGGTATCACCTGTTTCAACACTTCTTTCTTACGATAATTGTAAATGACAAGCTCAAGCTTAGTCGGCTTCCACGCTTCATGCCACTCAATTTTTTTATCTAACATAGCATGTGATTCAAACCTATAACGCTCTGCATCATCAAACAATGCCTGTCTATGCTCTTGCTCATCCAAGGCAAATATTTGATACGTACCTGTCAAATAACGCGGATAACTACCACCTTTCACAAACAAAGCTTGCCATAATAAATGATTACCTTGCCAACTTGCCTTATGTGCAAGAATCTGAATTCCCTTGCCCTTACGTTCTTCCAAAATACTTTTAAACATATGTAGCTCTTTGGTAAGCTCAAGCACTTCTCGCTCTTGTACACCTATTTGTTCTTGCAAACCATCAAGCTGCTCATCTTTTAACGCATTTAACGTATTTGCATCGGCAAGCTTTCGTTGCAACTCTAGGTTTTGCCGTTTTAGCTTCAAGTTTTCTGGAATCATTTCTTGGATACTATGAAAAGGTGCAAACCAAGCACCAAGTACAAACGGCACACCCATCAACAATGCTAAGATAAGCAACACAGTAATGCTACGCACATAAAAGTTTCGCGCAGGTTTGCCACCATGGGCATCCATCACAACAACTTGTCTTGGCTTAAACCAAAAAGACATCAGTTAATCACCCATTAAGGCCAACTGGCATTGATGCTCAAACCTGTGGTTTCAGCAAAATCAAACATCACATTAGCATTCTGCACAGCCTGCCCAGATGCGCCTTTAAGCAAATTATCAATGCAGCTCACAACCACAGCTTCTGTTTCACTCAACACTGCCACTCCAATTTCACACCGATTACTTCCTTTAACCGCACCAGTCGATGGCATTACGCCCAAAGGCAATACATTGACGAAGGGCTCATCTTGGTAAGCATCCGATAAAATACTGTGCCACTGCTCACTATTTTCTCCTGTTAGGTGAATCGTGCTCAACATACCTCTGGTCATAGGAATAATATGCGGCACAAACCGCACATGTACATCTTGCCCAGAATAAGCTTTAGACCACTCTTCCATTTCCCAAGCATGCCTATGTTTGGGCAGACCATAAGCGGCTAAGCTTTCATTGATTTCGCAGTATAATAAACCTGTTTTGGCTGCCCTTCCCGCACCCGACGTGCCTGATTTAGCATCAATAATAATCGATGATGTATCAATCAGTTTGGCTTGCAGCAAAGGAATTAAGGGCAGTAATACTGATGTGGGATAACAACCAGGGTTTGCCACAAGTTTTGTTTGCGCCACATCTTTTCTTGCATGTTCGGTTAAACCATAAACACAGTCACTTAATAATTCAGGATAGGGGTGAGATAAACCGTAAGCTTGTTCATAGTTCTTCATATCGGGATGCCTGAAATCCGCACTTAAATCCACAACCTTTTTGCCAGCATCCAATGCTTTCTTAACACTGCTTGCTGCTGCTGCATGTGGAAGTGCTGTAAACACAAGTTGCACTTCATCAGGCATAATATCGTCTGCTTTAGCCAAGGTCATGGTCGCACTTTGACTTGCAATACTAGGCAAGACTTCCGACACCTTTTTCCCAGCTTGGCTAAAAGCTGCCAAATGTTTGATTTCAAATTCAGGGTGTGCATCCAGTAAACGGATAAGTTCTGCCCCCGTGTAACCTGTTGCACCAAGAATGGCTACTGCAATGCTCATCCTACCCTCCTTCATCTATCAGCAGGGCAAACTTAACACGCCCTTTTATAAATATCACTATCCAACAAACATGGTAAAAAGCAAAAAAAAGGGAGAGCAAACGCTCTCCCTTGAATCTTGTAGCAAAAACGAATTAACGTTTTGAGAACTGCGGTGCACGACGTGCTTTTTTCAAGCCGTACTTCTTACGTTCTACAACACGAGCGTCACGTGTTAGATAGCCTTTTTCTTTAAGTTGAGGTCTAAGACCACCATCATACTCAAGCAGTGCACGAGCAATACCATGACGAATCGCACCAGCTTGACCAGAAACACCGCCACCATGAACATTCACACGAATATCCAAACGGTCAGTAAGACCAACAAGTGTTAATGGGCGCAAGGCTTCTTGGCGAATGATTTCGATAGGGAAATAGTTTTCCATATCGCGACCATTGATGCTAATTTGACCACTGCCGGGTTTAATCATTACACGAGCGATACTACGCTTGCGTCGTCCTGTTCCACGATACATATCATCTGCCATTGTCTTTACCTATTCTTCCAATAATTCTTTTAGTTAATTGCTAGCACTTGTGGTGCTTGCGCTGCATGCGGGTGTTCAGAACCAGCATATACTTTCAATTTAAGAAGCTGCTTACGACCCAAAGGACCTTTAGGCATCATTCCTTTAATTGCTAGCTCAAGGATACGTTCTGGAAAACGCTCACGTTGTTTTTCCAAAGAAATTGTATGTAAACCACCAGCAAAACGGCTATGACGGTAATACATTTTTTGCATTTCTTTGTTACCCGTAACTTTTACTTTCTCAGCATTGATAATGATAACATGGTCACCACAATCTGCATGAGGAGTATACATAGGGTTGTGTTTGCCACGCAAAATGCGAGCTACTTCTGTTGATAGACGACCAAGAACAACATCCTCAGCATCTACAATATACCATTTACGTTCAATATCGCCAGGGCGAACAGTCCAAGTAGACATGTTTGACACTCCAAAAATCCAATCAAAACCGACTGAAAAAACTTCTCTCCAAATTCCACAGGGCTTCTCGCCTTACTGTCGAACGGGTCGCGCATTGTAGGAAACCGTTTCATAATGTCAAACAACTTTATGCAAGTTATTTACCCACAAGCTTACTTCACCTCACTTAGGTTGGTGATTTTATTTTTTGATAGTAAGCTGCGCTGCCTAATTAATAAAGAAGTGAACTTACTGGAGTATAGATATGACACAAGATGAAATGAAAGAAGAAGTTGCAAAGGCAGCACTCGCTTATGTTGTTCAAGACTCCATTGTTGGTGTAGGCACAGGCTCAACAGCCAATAAATTTATTGATGCCCTTGCAACAATGAAAGACGATATTAAAGGTACAGTCGCAAGCTCTGAAGCTACCGCAGAACGTTTGCGTGGGCATGGTATCCCAGTTTTTGAATTGAATGATGCGCTTACTCAGGTTAGCAAACTATCTGTATATATTGATGGTGCTGATGAATTTGACCCACAAAAAAATCTAACCAAAGGCGGAGGCGGTGCTTTAACGCGTGAGAAAATCGTGGCTGCTGCATCTGAAAAGTTCATTTGTATCGTGGATGAAAGCAAGCAAGTTGAGCATCTTGGTGCATTCCCATTACCCATTGAAGTCATCCCTATGGCAGAAACATTGGTAATGTCTATTGCCAACAACTTGGGTGGCAGAGCACAAGTGCGCGAAGGATTTACCACTGACAACGGTAATATTATTATTGATGTCAATGGTTTAACCATTAAAAATGCACGCCAGCTTGAAGATGATTTAAACCAAGTGCCCGGTGTGGTCACCAACGGCATCTTCTCTCATCAAGGTGCCGATGTTATTCTTATGGCAACCCCTCAAGGTGTTAAAACAATAGCTTAAAAGACTCACCCATTTGGCAAATATTGCCATTACTTCAGCACTCATCATACCTATTTAACAGGTCTGTGATGACTGTCTGTTCGCGTAACCTTATATATGTTTTTATCTAACGCGAACAAGTAACGAAGCTTGTCAATACTGGTTTTTTAATCTACCATGACACTGGGCTTAGTTCTTGCTCACCACATGAATGGAGGGATGCAATGATGAGAATGGTAGTGTGAGCATTATCCTTATCCTTTCAATTATGCTGCGACTTATTGCATTCGCTTGGTCTATAAGCTTGATGCGTCAACTCAAAGACTGGCGCATTTTATTCTTGTCTGGCATGTTTGCTCTCATGGCACTGAGGCAAATCCTCGCGCTAACCTTTGAAAGTGAAACTTGGGTAATTGAGTGGTATGATGTTAAAGAGCTACCTGGGCTAGCGGTTAGTCTTCTTGCATTCTTTGCCCTCTACTACCTCAAAAACATCATCGTCGAACACCAACAAGCAGTAACAGAGCAACATAAAAGCGAAAATAGATTTCATAATCTCGTAGAACAATCACCTTTAAGCACGCAACTCATGCGAACCGACGGTACTATCATCCAAGTCAACAAAGCATGGGAAAAGCTTTGGGGTATTAAACTCGATGCGTTAAATGAATACAATATCCTCCAAGACCAACAGCTTAAAGACAAAGGTATTATGCCTTACATCGAACGTGGCTTTGCAGGCGAAGCATTATCTATCCCTGTCTTTAACTTTAACCCTGAAGAAACACCCAATGTAGAAGCACCAGCCAGCCATAAACTTGTTCGTGCCCACATTTACCCTTTAAGAAATACTTCTGATGAGATTTACCAAGTTGTTTTGTTTCATGAAGATGTCACAGAAGGTTACTTGCAAAACTTATTTCAAGTCGGTCAAAGCAAAATTCTTAAACAAATTGCCAACCCTGACATTCCCCTTGCTGATGTACTTACAGAGCTCGTGCTCTTTATTGAAGAATTATCTCCCAATATGCTTGGCTCTATTTTGCTCTTGGATGAAAGTGGCAATCACTTACTTGATGCAGCGGGTCCAAGCCTTGCTACGTCATATCGTGATACGATTGACGGGCTTGAAATTGGCCCTGATGTTGGCTCATGTGGCACAGCCGCATACACAAGAAAACGCGTTATAGTATCCAATATCGCTACCGACCCTCTTTGGGCAAACTTTAAAGACTTAGCATCCGAATATGGATTGTGTGCGTGTTGGTCCCAACCTATTTATGACAGCGCAGGAAAAGTTCTTGGTACATTTGCTATGTACTATCAAAAACCTATTAAACCTCAAGCATTGGATATTCGTCTTATCACTGATGCTGCTCAACTTGCAGCCCATGCGATTTTGCACAAACAATCCATGCAAGAGATTATTAAATCACAAGCCATGCTTGTAGAGGCGCAACGCTTATCCAAAATTGGTAACTGGGAGCTTGATTTAGTCAACGATAAATTGCTATGGTCTGATGAAATTTATCGTATTTTTGAAATTGATAAAGACACTTTTGATGCCTCATACGAAGCTTTTCTCAATGCCATACACCCTGATGACCGTGACAAAGTCAATCAAGCATATACAGAGTCATTAGAAAATAAACTGCCATACGAAATCACCCATCGTTTACTTATGCCTGATGGTCGCGTTAAACATGTGACCGAGCGATGCGAAACTACCTTTAACAATGATGGAAAACCATTACGTTCAAGTGGCACTGTACAAGATATTACCAAACTTGTTGAAGCACAAAACGAAAAAGAAGTGACCATTTCAAAAATGGAACATGTACAACGGTTAGAAAGTTTAGGTGTGCTCGCAGGTGGTATTGCCCATGATTTTAACAATATTTTAACAGCAATTATGGGCAATGCCGGTTTAGCCAGCAGCAAACTACCTCAAACTTCACAAGTACATGGTTACATTGAACGCATTACCCAAGCCAGCCAAAAGGCTACTGACTTATGCAAACAAATGTTGGCTTATTCAGGCAAAGGGAAGTTTATCATCAAACCCATACTTTTAAGTGAAATCGTGGAGGATATGAGTCAACTTCTTCAAGTGACCATTGCAAAGAATATTGTGCTTCGGCTGAATCTAAGCAAACAAATACCTGCCATAGATGCCGACATCACCCAAATGCAGCAAATCATTATGAACTTGGTGATTAATGCTTCTGAAGCTATTGGTAAAAATAGTGGTGCAATTTCTGTTTCTACAGGTGTGATGCGTGTGGATGCACAGTATTTGTCTTCCACCTTTGTTGATGAAAACCTAAAAGAAGGGCAATATGTTTACCTTGAAGTGTCTGATACAGGCTGTGGTATGAGTCCAGAAGTTCAGTCTAAAATATTTGAGCCTTTCTTTACCACCAAATTTACAGGACGTGGTCTTGGTATGGCAGCCATCTTAGGCATTGTACGGGGGCATGGTGGGGCTATCAAAGCATACAGTGAAGAAGGCAAAGGCAGTTCATTCAAAGTACTATTTCCTTGTTCAAAACATGCACCCATATCCTTAAAGTCTCACCATAAGCCCAAGCCCCATTGGCACGGACATGGCTGTGTACTCGTCGTGGATGATGAAGAGACAATTCGCGAGGTTGCCTCATCCATGTTAAAAGACATGGGGCTAAAACCCCTCACTGCAGCAGATGGTGTTGAAGGTATTGATATATTTCGGCAGCATCACCAAGACATCAGTGTTGTTTTACTCGATATGACCATGCCACGCATGGGCGGTGAAGATGCATTTACAGAGCTTTGTCGCATTGATCCCAATGTCAAAGTCATTTTAAGCTCTGGGTATAATGAGCAAGATGCCACCAACCGCTTTGCTGGCAAAGGTTTGGCAGGCTTCTTACAAAAGCCGTACACCCCTCAACAGCTCTCTGA
The DNA here is from genome assembly GCA_027059605.1 of Ghiorsea sp. Classification (GTDB taxonomy): domain Bacteria; phylum Pseudomonadota; class Zetaproteobacteria; order Mariprofundales; family Mariprofundaceae; genus Ghiorsea. The sequence goes on from JALSZC010000316.1 coordinate 6,570, forward strand.
AAAGCTTGCTGATATTTTTGACAAGACCTAAGGCATATACTTCGGTTAGTATTGCCGCATGTATGTATCTGATTTTGATTTTGAGCTTCCTGAAGCTCTGATTGCCAAACAGCCCTTAAAAAGACGTGATGCTTCACGTTTGTTATCCGTGCAAGAACATAGCTTTGATGATTTACATATCCCAGACCTTGTTGGACTTGTGCAACAAGGTGATATATGGGTGATTAATGATACCAAAGTCATTCCTGCGCGGCTCATGGGTAAAAAAGAAAGCGGTGGCAAAGTGGAAGTTCTGCTGCTTGAGCCCTTG
>JALSZC010000317.1 GCA_027059605.1 Ghiorsea sp.
TACCAACTCAAACAACTCTTGCATACGCGGCTCTAATAACTGTGCCATCACTTGCCTTGGCATGGCTTGTGGTGGGCGACCTCCTACACGAGGTACTTCTACCGTTTCTTCTGCCGCGATTAACGATGTCATGCATGAGCCATATCTTTTCTTCAAAATATCGGCTTCTCTGGCTGATGTACGAAGACCAGCCACCAAATCATTGGTTAAATGGTCGCCACCCACAGGAATCACCGCTGTATGCCGAATTGCACCATCAATAAATACTGCAATATCAGTCGTACCACCACCAATATCCACCAACAAGACACCAATATCTTTTTCATCCTGGCTTAAAACTGCTTCACTCGAAGCAATCTGCTCCAACACAATAGCAGACACATCCAAGTCACATCGGTTGCAGCACTTGATAATATTTTGTGCTGATGACAATGCACCCGTAATCACATGCACCCGTGTTTCAAGGCGTACACCGCTCATGCCTACAGGCTCACGAATACCATCTTGTCTATCAATGATATATTCTTGGGGTAAAACGTGTAAAATTTGCTGATCTGCTGGGATATTCATCGCTTTGGCGGCTTCTACCACACGCGCCACGTCTTCTTCGGTGACTTCTCCATTTTTTGTCGCCACCACACCATGGCTGTTATACCCACGAATATGTGAACCTGCGATACCCACATACACCTTATTAATGTCCACATCTGCCATCAATTCAGCTTCTTCAACTGCCAAACGAATGGATTCGACTGTGCTTTCAATGTTCACCACCACACCACGGCGCAAACCATTGGATGGGTGTGTGCCTATGCCCACAATATCTAAGCGACCATCAGGTGCCGCCTCTGCTACAATACAAGCAATTTTGCTTGTACCAATATCTAAGCCTACAATAATTTGGTTTTCTCTAGCCATTATATGACCTCCTGCTTGGCTGGTCGAATAAACCAACGTTCGGGAATGCGCGCATCCATGCGCCAGTGTCTTCTTGCCCAGCGTGGCTGGCTCAAAATATTTAGCACTTTGGGTAAATCATCCTGCAAACTTTCTTGATTCAACAGCCATTGTTCGCCATGCGCAAAATTCAAACGCCAATCACTCTGCTCAACAATGACTTCACTTAAAGCTTGTACGCGTTCAGGTATATTTGTGCTCAAATGATGCAAAACGACTGCAGCCATTTTTAAATGGTTTGGCTGCAACCTGAACAACGGTAAATCCAAGTTTTCCCCGCGTAATATCGGGCGATAAGCCACACCTTGCTCATCCACCAACATCACTTTCCTATCAACTTGCGCACTCACATTTTCCCATAAAGCGATGGGCTTACGTGCAGAGGCTTTAATCAATAAACCATCAGGCAAAACACGGCTCACCTCTATGCGTTGAATATCTGGAATCAAGGCTATTAAATCGCCTTGAATCACCGCTGCACGTGTATGCCAAAAATCAAATTTGTCTTTATGCTCGAAATATAAAGCAATTGGCTTTTTAATATGTTCGGGCGAATCAATTTGCCAGTGCGTTACTGTCATTTCTTGATTGAGTTTTACTGCCGAAAAACCAAGCACAGCAACTACCCCAGAAGATACCAACGCAATTTGTAACGGTTTCAACCAAGTCATGCGACGTTTTACAGGTGCAACTTTTTTCTTTCTACGCACATTTCCTACGTCTTTTTTATTTGCATTGAAGAGTTTGGACAA
>JALSZC010000318.1 GCA_027059605.1 Ghiorsea sp.
TTATAGTTGCCACGCAAGCTAATACGCTTTGCTTTACCACTACCGCTCACTGGCTTAATATAAATCTGCGGTGAACCACTACGATTACTGGTAAATGCAATCCACTTCCCATCGGGTGACCATGTTGGCGTGGTATCAATGGCTGCATTCCTTGTAAATTGTCGCCATTTCTTGGTCTGCGTATTATAAATATGAATTTCACTATTCCCTGTATATGACAAAGCTGCAGCAACCAAGCGACCATTGGGTGAAAATGCAGGTGTACTGTTTAGACCCTTAAAGCTTGCAAAAGTAGTGCGTTTCCCTGTATCCAAATGAAAGAACTCAAGCCTAGGTTTGTTTCCCACATATGTGTTCAAAGCCACTGTTTTTCGATCTGGAGAAATATCAGGCGATAAAAGAAGTGTGAAATTTTTACCCACGCGCTGCAATGCTTCACCATCATGTTCCATCAACATTAAATCTGATTGACCATGCGCTTTTTTCACAAATAGGATATATGAGGTAAAATATCCTGGTAGCCCTGTTTGTTGATGATAAATATAATCAGCCACCCGATGTGCAAGCATTCTTAAGGGCTTGCTTTTGGCTTGGGTAATAACTTGGCTATCTAAAGGTTTTGTATCATTTTGACGAAAAGGGTCGTGAATACTAATGGCGACCGACCAAGTATCATCTGTGCTTTGGAGCTTTGCCACAACCAATGTATCCGTACCAATGATGCGCCAATCTGCATAATCAATATGTGTTTGCACTTGTTGTGCGTCACTTAGAAAACTTAAAGGATCCATCACTTGAAACGAACGACTAGAGCTTAAGTCTTGTGAAATAACACGTGATAAGAATTGCTGTTGTTCACGATTATCTGACTTTGCATCCAACAAAAGTGCCAAATTAAGCGGTTTATAGGATGATTGATAAACTTCAAACTCTACAGCCGAAGCTGATGACATATAAAAACCGAGCAAAAGCCCAAGCACCAACATTTTCATGATTATACCGACCTAAATAAAAGGCAGCCAACAATATTGGCTACCTTCATAATGTATTATTTGTTTTTGTTCTCAATACCCAAGAGTTCAACAGTGAAAATCAATGTTGAATTAGGGCCAATTTTAGCACCTGCACCACGTTCACCATAAGCCAGGTCTGATGGAATATAAAACTTGTATTTACTACCTACAGGCATCAAAGCAACACCTTCTGTCCAACCTTTAATCACCCCATTCAATGGGAAAGAAATAGGCTGACCACGTTTATATGATGAATCAAACTCTGTACCATCAATCAATGTGCCTTGGTAATGCACTTTAACTGTATCCGTAGGTTTAGGTTTGGGGCCATCACCTTGTTTAATCACTTCATACTGTAAACCACTTGCAGTTACTTTCACGCCATCTTTTTTCGCATTTTCAGCCAAGAATTTTTCACCTTCAGCTTTGTTTTTCTCACCCGAAGCTTTACGCTCTGCCATTTGTGCTTCTTGCCTTTTACGGAAGAAGTCTTGTTTAATTTTGGTAGATTCTGCTGCTTCTAGCTTTAAAGGTGAACCCGACAAAACATCGTTGATTGCCGCATTTAATGCTGCTTGATCAACCTCTGCACCCAAACCTTTGATGGATTGTCCTACATCCATACCCATAGCATAACTAAATTTTTTGATTTCATTGTCCAATGTTACAGGCTTTTGTTCAGTTTTTTCATT
>JALSZC010000319.1 GCA_027059605.1 Ghiorsea sp.
CTAACCAAAGCATCACTGAAGATTGACTAGCTGCTTGTTGTCCTGCTGTTGCTGTTATACCCATTTCTTACTCCTGTTTAATATATACTTTTACTTAAAACTCTACGCCCTGCTGGGCTTTGATACCCTTCTCCTTAAACGCATGTTTTATCATACGCATTTCAGTGACGGTATCAGCCACCTCAATCACTTCATCTGCCGCATTGCGGCCAGTTAAGACAAGATGCATCCAGCTAGGTTTTTCCTCGCGAATAAACGCGGCGATTTCTTCACCTGAAATCCAACCATACCCAGTGCAATAATTTATTTCATCAAATACAATCAAATCATACTGATGCGAGCGCACTTTTTTCTTGCATAAATCCCAAATTTCTCGGCTTGTTTTGATGTCTTGTTCAGGGTTTTTAGTATCCCAAGTAAAGCCATCACCCAGCGCATGCCATTCGATATTATCAAACTTTTCAGCAGCCTTATGCTCGCCAGTTTTCCATTTGCCTTTGATGAATTGAATCACGCATACATTCATACCCCATGCCGCAGCACGAAATACCATACCAAATGCTGAAGATGATTTGCCTTTGCCATCACCTGTATGCACAAGTGTCACCCCTTGCCTATGTTCTCTGCGTTTTATTGCCATATTTAAAACCTTACCGCGGAGACGCAGAGACGCGGAGAAACGCGGAAAATATATATTATTGAAACCATGAAACGACCTCCTCGGGTTGGCTGGCAAAATACCAGTGAATATACGATGCCCTTAAATTCCTGTAACGCATACCTGTATCCCCTCGCACCACCGAAAATGCTTTTTCTCTGTGGCTCTGTGGCTGTGATGAATTGCCGAAGGCAAGAAGCCTGCCCCTTGCGGGTACTGTGGTGAACACCCGTTTGGAATGATGAAATTCATGCCCACGCACACCACTGGCATCCTCTCGATAACCCAAACCCGCTAGCCTATCTTGCATCTCAAACACACATGGCAACACACCCGCCATTGCTACACCATCAATGGCTTCACCCAGCAGCATCATACCACCACACTCTGCCAACACGGGTTTATCACTTTCAACAAAGGCTTGGATAGAAGCCCAACTTGTCGATTGCTCCAAGGCTGACAAATGCAATTCAGGGTAACCACCCGGCAACCACAAAGCATCCGCACCTTCAGGCACAGCTTCTCCAGCCAAGGGTGAGAAATAAACAATATCTGCGCCTTCAGCCTGCAACCATTCGATATTCGCAGGATAAATAAAGCAACACACCTTATCTTTCGCAACTGCTATTTTTTTGCCATCAAGACGTGACGATGTGGAAGAACACATAGCCCGTATTACATTCTGCTCTGCGAAACTCTGCGTGCTCTGCGCCTCTGCGGTAAAGCTTTTTTCAACATGCAAACAATCCGAAAAATCAGGCAAATCCAATTCACTAGGCATTTTTAAACCCAAGTGCCGTTCAGAAAGCTGCGGCGCATCTTTATTTAACCACGCAAGCAAAGGCGGCAAATCAAACTCTTGTAATAATTCGCGTAAGATTTTTGCATGGTTATCACTACCCACATGATTGGCAATAATCCCCGCAATGTTCACACCCATATTATCAGCCCTTGCCTTAAAACCTTCCACCAATGCCACGATGGAACCGCTCATGCCTTTGGCAGACACCACCAACAATACGGGCACATCCAACTGCTT
>JALSZC010000320.1 GCA_027059605.1 Ghiorsea sp.
CCTTAGATTAAGCAGGGATAAGGTATCGTGACCACTTTTACATCGTCATTCCCGTGCAGGCGGGAATTCATGATTTACTTTGTGTCGTCATCGTTCAAGCAGCGAGTGGTTGAATATGCTGTTGCAACTCTTGTCGTTTTTGATTGGCAAGGTTGAGGTCGTAGGCGGTCTGTAGTTTTAGCCAGTGTTGGGCTGAAGGTTTCCCAAATGCCAACTCAAGGCGCACTGCCATTTCAGGCGTGATAGCACCATTGCCATTGCATATTTTGGACAATGTTTTGCGGCTTATATCCAACGAGTTGGCAGCATCTACAATGCTTACTCCCAATGGTTCTAATATATCATGGCGCAGAATTTCACCAGGGTGAACAGGGTTAAATATACTCATGGCATACCTCCTTTAATGATAACCTTGGGAATTTCAGTGAAACTTATTTAGTTTTCTTCTCAATTTCCTCTAAGCGGTACTTTAAGTTTTTGATAATTTCTTCTTGAGTTTTATTTTTCTTTAACAGCTCATTTATTCGATTATTTTGTTTTTGTAATGAAGAAGAAAGCTTTTTAGTTTCATTAGTAGTTTGGTTTAAGTTCAAATTAATAGAGTCAAGTTTATTGACAATAAGGCTTGTTTTTTTATCAATAAACTTTTGGTTGCTTGGGTCTATAAAAAAGAATGTAAATATTGGAACTCCAACTGTAATGATTATTACAGCGATAGTTAACCATATATTCTTACGAGTTAACTTGTTTGCTTCATTTCCTGAAGATACAATAACATTGTGGGTGGCATTACTAATGGATAGTTGAGTTTCATGTGATTCGGTTGTAAAATTAAAAGCTTGGCTAGAAATTTTAACAAGTTTCTGGAGCTCTCTTTTTATTTCCTCAGAGGTGTTTGGTATAGGGACTATTGGAACAGCTAAGTTTTCATGATTTATAGCTGATTTTCTAGCTTCCTCCATTTGAGATGTTGATTCTTGTAAGGCTTTAGAAGCTACTAAACTATCAGTTATTTGTTCGGCAACCGCATCGGATATTGTGAATAATCCAGAGTATTTAGCCATAGCTAAATCTGATGCTTCTTGAAGCCGTTTTCGCTGCGCAATATCTAGCCGATGAATGTACTCTATATCAGATTCATTATCTTTTTTTATTTCTTTTTTATCATGCCTTCGGTGTTTTAAATAAATAGAAGCTAATTCATTTAGTTCGTTGTCTGTTAAATATCTAATATCATCTTTTGATAGTGAGGGTTTTAGAGGCATAGACCTGTCTTGTGGCAAATACTCTTCATAATGACATAAATATTGGAATAAGTTTTGTATATATTCTTTTGGGTCTATCTTTTCAATATTTGGAGTTTCTTCTTGTAAACTAAAGAAATCGTCAGGACGTAAATCAGGGTATAAAACCAGAGTTCCTTTACTTGTTTGGAGTTTGCCAATTGGTTCAGTTCTAATCAATTTAATGGTCATAGTTTAATGTTAACAGACACTATTAATCAAAAATTCCATCAAAGCTTTTTGTGCATGTAGGCGGTTTTCCGCTTCATCCCAAACTACGGATTGTTTGCCATCAATCACATCAGCGGAGACTTCTTCGCCACGGTGGGCGGGTAAGCAGTGCATAAACAAGGTATCAGTATTGGCGAGAGCCATTAATGCAGTATCCACTTGGTAGTCTTTAAAGGCTG